>NZ_CAWNYS010000254.1:0-13271 GCF_963878295.1 Aeromonas sp. HMWF014
GTGATGGCGGCGGTCAGGGTGGTTTTACCGTGGTCAACGTGGCCGATGGTACCCACGTTAACGTGCGGTTTATTACGCTCAAATTTTTCTTTAGACATGATCGTCCCTCTAAACTAACGCTGAGTACGCGGTGGCAAGCTAACCACAGAACAGTTTATATGATGGATTTGAATCTGGTGGGGAAGAGAGGTTGGTGCTGACAGCCAGGTTCGATTGCCGAACTCACCCTGAGGTGTGACTCTTGGTATCGCCTGAGCCATATCAGCATCTTGGAGCGGGCAGCGGGAATCGAACCCGCATCATCAGCTTGGAAGGCTGAGGTAATAGCCATTATACGATGCCCGCATTTCTCTCACCCAAAGAACTCAAACCGCAGAGAAATATGGTGGAGGGAGAAGGATTCGAACCTTCGAAGGCAGAGCCGTCAGATTTACAGTCTGATCCCTTTGGCCGCTCGGGAACCCCTCCGATGCATAAATGCCACAACGGTTATTCTGCTTGCACCCGTTGTTTTGTCGCTTTTGCCGGGCAAATAGGCGACAGACATCCAAGCGTCGCGCATTTTATTGTAAGGATTTTGGGGATGCAACTATTGCGCCTTGCAAAATGTGTATTATTGCCGGGAAGCATGCAAAAAAGGACTCACTCTCTGCTCGAATCCGCCACGTCTCTTGTCGCTCCCCACCCCTTGGTGTATGGTCGCCCTGCCCAAGAAACAGTGATGACACCATGACGACCGAGCATAACCCCTATCTGCAATTCACCCGCGAACAATGGGCGTTATTGCGCGATGCTGTCCCCCTGACCCTGACCGAACACGATCTGCAGACCCTGCGCGGGATCAATGAGAAGGTGTCATTGCAGGAGGTCGAAGAGATCTATCTGCCCCTCTCCCGCCTGCTCAATCTCTACGTCAAGGCCAAGCAGCGCCGCAGTCGGGTGCTGGAACAGTTCCTCGGCCAGTCCCGCGGCAAGGGCACCTACATCATCAGCATCGCCGGCAGTGTGGCGGGAGGAAAGAGCACCACGGCCCGCATCATGCAGGCCCTGCTGGAGCGCTGGCCGGAACATCCGCGGGTGGAACTGGTCACCACGGATGGCTTCCTCTATCCCAACAAGGTGCTGGAAGAGCGCGGCCTGATGCGTCGCAAAGGCTTTCCGGAATCCTATGACATCCGCCATCTGGTGGAGTTTGTCGCCAATATCCGGGCCGGCCACGAGAAGGTCGAGGCGCCCGTCTACTCCCACCTCATCTATGACATCATTCCCGATGAGAAGAAGGTGGTGGAGCAACCTGACATATTGATCCTGGAAGGGCTCAATGTGCTGCAAAGCGGCATGGATTACCCGCAGGAACCCCATCGCGTCTTCGTGTCAGATTTTGTCGACTTCTCCATTTATGTGGATGCCGAAGCAGAGTTGCTGCGCACCTGGTATGTCGAGCGTTTCCTCAAGTTCCGCAGCGGCGCCTTCTCGGATCCGGACTCCTACTTCCATCACTACGCCAAACTGGCGGAGAGCGAAGCCAGCAAGATTGCCAACACCATCTGGCAAGATATCAACTATCTGAATTTGCAGGAAAACATCCTGCCGACACGGGAACGGGCCAACTTGATCCTGACCAAGGGCCACGAGCACGCCATCGAGCAGATCAAGCTGCGCAAGTGATGGTCGATGCATACAGTACATAAACGAAGAGGGGGCCCACAGGCCCCCTCTTCCATTGGAGTCTCTGACACACAGAGATATCAGTCACCCCGTCGCAGGGATATCTCTCCCCCCAGATAGAATCTTATCCCCTCGCCCGTCTCCAGTCGCAGGGCACCGCGATCGTCGATACCGCGAGCTACCCCGCGGATCTCCTGCTCCCCCATCAGGAGGCGCACCGGCCGACCGGCGAAGTGATCGAGCCGGTTCCAGTTGTCGACAAAACTGGCCAGACCGCTCTGCTCGAAGGTCAGCATGGCCTGTTGCAGGTGCTCGAGCATGCGGGCAGCCAGCAGATTGCGATCCACCAGTTCCGGCTGTATATGGCGCAGCTCGGACCAGGCCTGATCGATCCGTTCACCCTCCCGGGCCGGCATCGCCAGATTGAGGCCAACCCCGATCACCAGGTTGCAGCTGGCACCAGCACTACCACTCATCTCCACCAAAATGCCTGCCAGCTTGCGCCCCTGATAATAGAGATCGTTCGGCCACTTCAGTTCTACCCCCGGATACCCCAGAGACTCCAGCGCCTGCACCACAGCCACCCCGACCGCCAGACTCAGACCCATGGCCGCCGCCATGCCCTGCTCGAGCCGCCAGTACATGCTCAGGATCAGTTGACAACCAAAAGGGGAGACCCAGGGCTTGCCACGGCGACCGCGCCCCGCAGTCTGGCACTCGGCCAGACAGCTCTCGCCGGACTGCAGCTGGTTGACCCGCTCCAGCAGGTACTGGTTGGTAGAGTCGATCACCGGGAAGCAGTGCACCGGCGCCATGGGGGCCAGCGCCTGCAACTGCACCTGATCGTACAGCGCCATGGGCACCGCCAGTCGATAGCCCTTGCCAGTCAGACTGAACAGATCCAGCCCAAGCTCCTTGAGGGCGGCCATGTGCTTGCTCACAGCCGCACGACTGATACCGAGCTGCTCGCCGAGCTGCTCGCCGGAATGAAACTGGCCATCGCTGAGCAAGGTGATCAGTGTCTGTCTGATGGGAGTCAGTGTCATGCCAGCACCTCATCGAGCCAAGTCTCACCGGTCAGGCCCATGAAGCGCACCTCGTGCTCCAACACTACCCCGAATTTCTGCTCCACGCTGTCGCGCACATGGGCCGCCAGGGCAATGAGCTCCATGGCACTGGCTCCCCCCAGATTGACCAACACCAGCGCCTGCTCCTGATGGACGGCGGCGCGGCCGATGGCAAAGCCCTTGAGACCGCACTGATCGATCAGCCAGCCCGCGGCCAGCTTGGCCCCCCCTTCCCCGGCCGGGTAGCAGGGCATATGCGGATATTGCTGCTTGAGCATGTCGGCCAGCGCCGTCGTTACCACGGGGTTCTTGAAGAAGCTGCCCGCATTGCCAAGTACGGCGGGGTCCGGCAGCTTGGCACTGCGGGTAGCGCAGACGGTATCGAAGATGGCCTGCGCGGTGGGCGCGTCCCCGAGCGCCGCCAGCGGCCCGTAACCCAGCACTGGCGTCCAGGCTTTGGGCAGGCGCAAGCCGACGGCTGTGATGAAATGGGAATGCTGACAGGCATGCTTGAAGATGCTGTCGCGATAGCCAAAATGGCAGTCGACAGCATCAATGCGCTCCAGCTGGCCACTTTGCCAGTTGAACGCCTCGACATAGGCACAGACGCTGGCCAGCTCGACCCCGTAGGCACCTATGTTCTGCACAGGCGCGGCGCCGACCGTCCCCGGGATAAGCGCCAGATTCTCCAGGCCGTACCAGCCCTGTTGCAAGGCGTGGCACACCAGCTGATGCCACCCCTCCCCTGCCGCCACGTGCAGCAGCCAGTGCTCGCCCTCATCCTGCAGCTGAATGCCCTTCAAACGGTTAAGCACCACCAGACCGGCAAAATCATTGCAAAACAGCACATTGCTGCCGCCACCCAGCACCAGGCGGGGCAGGCTGCTCAGTTCTGGGTTGGCCACGAGCTGCCGCAGGTCATCGACCTGTTCCACCTCGGCCAGCCAGAGGCAATGGGCATCGAGGGCGAGGGTGTTGAACGTCAACAAGGAGGCGTGAGGGGTGAGTTTCATCTGCGTGTCCCGACAATGGCAAGCGGGCAGTCTACCTTATATTCCCACCGGACGAAAAATCCGGCCCTCTTTTCGGACTCGGTCCGCTGGAGTAGAGTATGCGGATCCGACTCTTGAGGAAGTACTCATGAACAACCAATTTGCCGTCATCGGCCTGGGACTGTTTGGCAGCGCCCTGTGCGAAGAACTACAACGGCAGGATGCCGAGGTACTAGCGATTGATATTGACGAGAACAAGACTCGCCAAATCGCCACCCTGTGTAGCCATGTCGTCGTCGCCGATGCGACCGACGAGGCCACGGTGGCCGAACTGGGACTGGCAAACTTCGACATCGTCTTCGTCGCCATCGGTGACAACCTGGAGACCAGCATCCTCACCACCCTCGTATTGAAAGAGGCTGGGGTGAAGAAGGTCTGGGTCAAGGCGCGCGACAAGTTCCACGCCAAGATCCTGCAGAAAGTCGGTGCCGACAAGGTGATCAACCCCGAATGGGACATGGGCCGCCGGGTCGCCCAGAGCATGCTGGACAACCGGCTGTTCGACTATCTGGAGCTGGGTCACAACATGGTACTGACCGAGTTCGTCATCGGGCTGCAGCAAAATGGCAAGGTGCTGGGCGATCTGCACCTGCTGCAGCAGAACGATTTCCAACTGCTAGCCATCAAACGCGGTGAAGTGCTGCACAACGTACTGACCGGTAAGATGGAGCTGCAACTGGGCGACATCCTCATTCTGGCGGGCAACAAGCATGCCATCGACCACTGGCTGGAAACCTTATGACACGTTGGCGTAGCAGCTACGCCTTCGCCCTCCATCGGGAGCGAGACCCCCGCTGGAACGAGGCAAGGCTGATCATCGGCAGCTTTCTGATCATCCTGCTGATTGGCGCCATCTTTCTGGTGCAACCTTCCAGCCACAAAGGCGAGGTCACCTTCGTCAACGCCCTGTTCACCGCCACCTCGGCCATCAGCGTGACCGGCCTCGGGGTGGTAGATACCGGCACCGCCTTCACCCTGCAGGGGCAGATCTTCCTGCTGATACTGATGGAAATTGGCGGTCTGGGCCAGATGACCATGACCCTGCTGCTGATCGCCATGTTCAGCCAGCGTGTCGGTCTGCGCCAGCAGGTCTTGGCCAAGGAGGCGCTGGGCCAGGAGGGCTCGGTCAATATCATTCAGCTGGTGAAGCGCATCGTGCTGTTCGCCTTCATCGCCCAGCTGATCGGCACTGGCCTCATGGCGTTCCGCTGGGTGCCGGAGATGGGCTGGGAGCACGGCCTCTATGTCAGCTTCTTCCACGCGGTTTCGGCCTTCAACAACGCCGGCTTCTCGCTATTTTCCAACGGCCTGATGGATTATCGGGATGATCCCCTGATCTCGCTGGCTATTGCGCTCTTGCTGATTCTGGGGGGCATAGGTTTTACCGTTATCGTCGATCTGGTACGCAACCGCCGCTGGCGCAAGCTGAAGCTGCACAGCAAGCTGATGCTGGTCATGACCCCGGCCCTGCTGCTGGTCGGTACCCTGATGTTCTGGCTGTTGGAGCACAACAACCCGGGCACCCTCGGCAAAGCCTCCTTCGGCAACCAGTGGCTGGCGGCCTTCTTTCAGTCTGCCAGCGCCCGAACTGCCGGTTTCAATACCATAGATATCGGCTTGATGACCCCGGCAGCCCTGCTGTTTCTGATGATGTTGATGTTTATCGGTGCCGGCACCACCTCGACCGGTGGTGGTATCAAGGTCACCACCTTCGCGGTCGTGCTGCTGGCGACCAAGGCGTTTCTGACCAAGCGGCCCCATGTCACCGCCTTTGGCCGTACCCTGTCGCCCCAGATCGTCACCCGTTCGCTGGCCATCATCATCGTCAGCACCATGGTGTTGATGCTGGCGATGTTCATGCTGATGGTGACCGAGGATCTGCCGTTCGACAAAATCATGTTCGAGACCATCTCGGCGTTTGCCACTGTCGGCCTCTCTACCGGCATCACGGCCTCCCTGAGCGAGCCTGGCAAGCTCATTCTGGTGCTGGTGATGATCTGCGGCCGTCTTGGCCCCCTCACCCTCGCCTTTATGCTGGCCCGCCCGGTCGAGACCCGCATCAAATACCCGGAAGAGGGGCTCTATACGGGTTGAGTCCACATCCATAAGAGAAAGGGGCCATCACGGCCCCTTTCTCTTTCTCGGTATCGGCACCCTGTTCAACGGCTCAGGCCACCTTGGCCTTGGCCGGCCGCTTGCCCGCACTCTTGCGAGCAGTGCCAACCGCCCCCGCACCGCTCTTGCGGCGGGCGAAGCGCGGCTTGCTGGCCCCCGGCGCAGCCTTGGGCAGGGCACTGAAACTGGCGCCAGAGTCCTGCCGCGCCCCCTCGATCAGGCCGTTGAGCTGCTCGGTAAGCGGCCCCATAAACTGCTGGTAGCTGGCGTGCCGCTCTGCAATCTGACCCAGGCGCTGCTCCCACAGGGCCGTCATGTCAGGTGTGGTGGCGGTAGCGGGCAACGCCAGGATCAACGCTCGTCCGGTGGGGGTGCCCTTGATGCTCTTGCCTTGGCGCACCAGAAAACGGCGCTTGAACAGCAGGTCTATGATGCCGGCCCGGGTCGCCTCTGTGCCGAGCCCGTCGGTTTCGCGCAACGTCTTGCGGATCTCGGGGTCCTGCACGTAGCGTGCTATGCCGGTCATAGCGGCCAGCAGGGTGGCATCGGTGAACGATTTGGGCGCCTGAGTCATCTTCTCCAGCAGCTCGCCGCGCTCGCACTGCAACTCGTCACCCCGCTGCAGGGCAGGCAGGGTGCCCGCCTCCTCTTCGTCATCCTCTTCCACCCCCAGCAGGGCCTTCCAGCCCGCCTTGATGATCCGCCGCGCCTTGGCTTGGAACAGGCCACCGGCGATACGAAGCAGCGCCTTGCTGTCGTTGTACTCGAACGGCGGATAGAACTGCAGCAGGTATTGGCGCGCCACCAGACCGTAAATATTGGCCTCATCGCTGCTGAGGCTGGCCTCGTTGCCGCGCTTCTCGGTGGGAATGATAGCGTGATGGGCATCCACCTTGCTGTCGTTCCACGCCTTGCTGCGGATCTTGCCGTCCGCCTCGCTCACCGCCCTGGCGAGCGCTGGCGCGGTCGCGGCGATGGCATCCCGCACCTGGGCCGCCCGGTTGAAATGATCGCTCGGCAGATGACGGCTGTCTGATCTCGGGTAGGTGATGAGCTTGTGCCGCTCGTATAGTCCCTGACACACATCCAGCACCCGCTTTGCATCCATGCCAAAGCGTTTGGCGGCATCGATCTGCAGGCTGGATAGGTTGTAGGGCAGCGGCGCCGCCTGCTTGCGGGCCTGCTCCTCGACCTCGTCCACCGATGCTGGTTGGCCATTGATGCGACTGACGACCTTCTCGGCCAATGCCCGGTTGAGCACCCGCCCCTCCTCATCCTGCCAGGGTTGGCAAGCCTCGGAAGGCAGCCACTTGGCGCTGAAGCGCTCGCTACCTTCGGTCACCACATGGGCAAGCACCTCGTAGAAGGGTTTGGGCACGAAGGCCTCTATCTCCAGATCCCGCCGTACCACCAGCCCCAGCAATGGGGTCTGCACCCGACCGACCGACAGCAGCTCGCTGCAACCGCCCTTACGACCAAGCAGGGTGTAGGCCCGGGTCATGTTGATGCCATAAAGCCAGTCGGCACGACTGCGGGCCAGCGCCGACACCGCCAGCGGCACGAACTCCTTGTTGTCCCGCAGCTTGTCGAGGGCGCGGCGCACCGCTGGCGGATTGAGGTCACTGATGAGGCAACGCTGTACCAGCCTGGTCTTGGGGTAGCCGAGAAAGTCGATCACCTCGTCCACCAGCAGTTGCCCTTCCCTGTCCGGATCGCCTGCATGCACCACACAGTCGGCCTGCTTGATCAGCCGCTTGATAACGCTGAGCTGGGTTTTGGTCTTGGGCTTGGCGACCAGTTGCCACTGGGTGGGAATGATGGGCAGCTGCTCCATGCGCCACTGCTTGAAGGCAGCGTCGTAGGCGTCGGGTTCGGCCTGCTCCAGCAGGTGGCCGATGCACCAGGTCACCACATCCCCCTGGGCTGTCTCGATGAAGCCCTCACCCTTCTTGTGGGGCTTTGGTAACACATCGGCAATGGCGCGGCCCAGACTGGGCTTCTCGGCGATAAAGAGTCGCATGGCAAACACACCTAAATACTGTATATGTGAACAGTATATACCGAGCCTTTTGCAAAGCCCAAGCCTGGCTACCTGCGGGTTCGGTGATCGTGACCACGCTATCGTTCAGCACCATGACCCGGGGTCAAGGATGCAACGACTCTTCAGGATGCGCATGCGGGCCAGATGATGAAGCTGACCCTGATTCCCGCCCCGAAGGACACAGGCCCCGTGCTGGCCAACACCGCCCACGCGGTCCCGACCAACGGCTGAGTCCACACTCGACCAACAAAAACGGCGCCATCAGGCGCCGTTTTTGTTGCTGTCAATATGCTGTAGCAGTGGAGACTCAGAAGTCGCCTTCCTGCATGTCCTCTTCCGTACACTCCACCCGCTCTGCCGCCAGAGCATGGACAGAGTGACTCAGAAGTCGCCTTCCTGCATGTACTCTTCCGCACACTCCACCAGCTGGGGCCAGAGCTCTTCCGGTACCCAGGCATCCGGGTCATCTTCGTCGCCGTCGTACTGGGTCCAGAAATAGCGACGCAGGCCAGCGGCGAAGTCATCGCTGACTTCGGCCAGCTCGGAGAGGGGCCCCAGCCAGGCGATCCGGCGCAGACCGGAGGCGAGATCGTTGAGCGCATCCACCAACGCACGATCGTCGCTGATCTGCTCCACCAGCAGGGTGAAGCGCTCGCGGGCGCTCGCGATTTCGTCTTCGTCCAGCTCACCCACATCGGCCAGCAGATCGATGAAATCTTCCAGCAGGAATGCGATCAGGCTCTCTCTGTCTTCGAACCACTGGAGCTGAGCCCCCTTGATCCCCAGTACAGAGGAATCGAACGAGTCATCAAGATGACATAGTGCCCATGGATCATCTGTCATTGCTACCCTTCCTCAGGCTTTAACCAGTGTCTTATCTTATGCTTGGCTCGCTCCCCTTGCCACCTTGAGCGGTGACGGGGCGCGGGCTAACCCAATGCCATCTGCCCCATAACGAGGCTGGATACCTAGCTCTCTACCCTTGCCACCTTGGGCAGTGACAGAGACGCCGCCAGACCACCCAATTCTGCCCGGCCCATGATGAGATTACCTCTATAGGCCTCGGCCAGATCGGAGACTATGTTGAGGCCGAGCCCCGAGCCTGGCACCTTCTCGTCGAGCCGTACCCCGCGCAGCACCGCCTTGGCGATCTGATCCTCGCTCATGCCGGGACCGTCATCCTCGATGCGCAGCGTGATCCAGCCCCCCAGCTCGGCGCTGGAGATACGCAGCTGACCGGCCGACCACTTGAAGGCGTTCTCCAGCAAGTTGCCCACCATCTCGTCGAAGTCCTGCTCCTCCACCCCGACCGCCAGATTGGCTGGCACCTGCAGATCCACCGCCTTGCCCGGATAGAGACGGGAGAAGGCGCGGCAGATGTACTCCACCCGCGCCCGCACCGGAGTCGAGACCCCGAGGATCTTGGCAGCGCCCGTCACCCGAGCCTTGCCGAGGTGGTAGTCGATGTGGCGCTGGATCTGGTCGAGCTGTTCGCCGATGGCGGCCTGATCCTCGGGTGATAACTGGGCCACCTGATTGCGCATTATGCTGAGCGGCGTCTTGAGAGCATGGGCCAGATTGCCGGTGTGGAAACGGGCCCGTTGCAGCAGTTCGCCGTAGTGGTGCAGCAGTCGGTTGATGTCCTCCACCAGCGGTTGGATCTCCAGTGGATAACGCAGCCGAAATCCCTCCTGATGACCCTGATGCACCCGTCCCAGCTCGCGGCGCAGCAGATGCAGCGGGCGCAGACCATAGACGATCTGGAATATGAAGCCCAGCACCAGACCGGTAGCGGCAAAGCCGAGGCCAAAGAACAGGCTGATCCGGGTCTTCTTCAAGGTCTGGGTCAGGGCACTGCTGTCCTTGGCCATCACCAGGGTAAACTCCCGATCCGAGCCCGGCAGCAACACGGCGCGGGTCATGATCAGCAGCGGCTCCTTGTTGGGCCCCCTGCCGACGAAGAGATCGGGATCACCAAACGCCGATCTCAGGCCGTGCACGTCAAGGTGCACATCCCACAGCGAGCGAGAACGGTTGACGACCTCCCCCCCCAGCTCCAGCTGCCAGTAGTAGCCGGAGTAAGGTTGGCGAAAACGGGGATCCGCCATGGGCTCGGTGACGATGGGCAGGCCGTCTGGCTGGATCTCGAGCCGGGAGAGCAGATCATAGAGCTGCAGGCGCAGGAAGTCGGCTTCCGCCTCCTGCCAGTAGTTGCGCATCATGGTCTGCAGGCTGAAACCTGTGGCGAACAGGAGGAGGCCGCACCAGACCAGGGCGATGACCACCAGCCGCCCACGCAGGGTACGTATCAGCCTCATTGCGCGAGCCCTTGCCGTGGGTGCATCAAGGCCTGACTCATTCGTTGATCCGGTATCCGAGACCACGCACAGTCTCAATGAGATCCGAGTGGGTCTTCTTGCGAATCCGGCCAATGAAGACTTCGACGGTATTGGAGTCGCGGTCAAAATCCTGGGCATAGATGTGGTCGATCAGCTCGCTACGCGACACCACCTTGCCCCTGTGCTGCATCAGGTAGCCCAGCACCCGAAATTCGTGGGCGGTGAGCTTGATGGGGGTGCCTTCGTACCATACCTGAGACGCCGCCATGTCGAGCCGCACTCCGCCTATCTCCAGGATTGAACTGGCATTACCCGCCGCCCGCCGGACCAGCGCCTGCACCCTGGCGACCAGCTCGGCCACCTGGAACGGCTTGGTGAGGTAGTCGTCAGCGCCGGCATTGAGCCCTTCAATCTTCTCGTGCAGCTGGCCGCGTGCGGTCAGTACCAGCACAGGGGTATCGATCCCCTTGCTGCGCCACTCCTTCAGCACGCTCAGGCCATCGCGACCCGGCAGGCCGAGATCCAGAATAATGGCATCATAGGGCTCGCTCTCGCCAAGAAAGCCGGCCTCGTTGCCATCATGACAAAGGTCGGTCACGAAACCGGACAGACGCAGCTGTTCCGCCAGCTGGCCTGCCAGAGTCTTCTCATCTTCAACTATCAGAATGCGCATAAATGGGTATCCAAAGCAGGGTTACACTTGCGTCAGCGGAGAGGGGTCGGGCAACCATGTCTGCCCGAGCACCCAGCAGAGGTCACTCTTTTTCTTGTGGAGGGCGGGGCTCGAACAGCCGCTCAAGATGATGGCCCTTGAGCCACACCATCTCCAGGTTGTCGGCGCGATAGCCCACCTTGATGACGCTGTTCTCGCTGTCGATGAGCTTGAGCTCATACAACCAGATGCCATCCTCTTCCCCCAAGTCGACGCGCAGCACGCGCACCGGCAGGCGAGAGGCCACGTCCATCACCTCATGAAAAGGCCTGATCCGACCCTCGCTGACCGCTTGTTGCAGCAAGGCCTCGTTCGGCGTGGTCGCCTGCGCCATCACAGGTAGCAGCAACCCAAGCAGAGACAGGGCTCTATTCATGGATGATTCATCTCCAAAAACCTAACATAATGCTGTTTATAGTCTGCCAGCCATGAATCCGGAATGAATATGATCCCACGCAGTGTTCTGCTGATCCTTTGCCTCTTTTCCACCCTTGGCTGGGCGGCCCAAGCGCGTATAGACATACCGGCGCTGGTCAAGTTGCTGTTGGCCCAAGGGTACCACGACATTCGGGAAGTTGAGCTGGAAGGGGATAAATTCGAGGTAGAAACCCTGGATGCCCAAGAGCGGCGAGTGCAGCTGCTGGTCGATGTCTACACGGGCGACATCACCAAAAAAGAGGCCGACTAGGCCTCTTTTGCTATGTGCGCTGCGCGTTGTGAGCGCGCAACGAGTCACGCCTCTTTCAGTTTCTGCCGCTGTCGCCAGGAGCGCAGCAACTTGTCCCGCCGTGGCCACAGCAGGACACAGGCCAGCAGCAAATAGATGAGCGGCTCCTGCCAGCCACTCTTCACCGACCACCAGTAGTGCACAGGCACCAGCAGGGCCACGGCATAGATCCAGTTGTGCAGCTTCTGCCAGGCCGGCCCCATGGCTCGCAGCAGGGCCGGGATCGAAGTGATGCTCAAGGCCACCAGCAGCAAGAGCGCCAGCGCCCCCACCAGTATGTAGCTGCGCTTCACCAGCTCACCCCCCATCAAGCCCCAGTCGAACTGCAGATCCAGCCCCAGCCAGACCATAAAGTGCAACACGGCCCAAACCGCACACCAGAGTCCGAGGGGGCGGCGCAGCTTGATGAGCTGCCCCTGCCGCCAGCGTTTGGCCAGCGGCGACACCAGCAGGGTGAGCAGCAGCAGATTCAGCGCCCCCTTGCCGAGATAGTGGGTCAGCCCCTGCACCGGGTCTCCCCCCAATAATCCGGCTGGCAGGGCGTATCCCAGCCAGAGCAGAAAGCCGAGGCAGCCCAGATGTACCAGGGCACGCAGGCTCTTGATGTGCATCGACGTCAATCTCAGTACCATTTTCTCAGATCCATCCCCTGATAGAGCGAGGCCACCTCGTCGGCATAGCCGTTGAACATCAGGGTCGGCTGACGCTTGGCGCCGAAGATGCCGCCCTCGCCGATGAAGCGCTCACTGGCCTGGCTCCAGCGCGGGTGATCCACTTGTGGATTGACGTTGGCGTAGAAGCCATATTCGTTCGATGCCAGCAGATTCCAGGTGGTCGGTGGCCTCTCTTCCACCAACCGGATGGAAACTATGCTCTTGATGCTCTTGAAGCCGTACTTCCAGGGCACCACCAACCGGATGGGTGCGCCGTTCTGGGCGGGTAATGTCTTGCCGTAGAGCCCCATCGCCAGGAAGGAGAGCGGGTTCATCGCCTCGTCGATGCGCAGCCCCTCCACGTAGGGATAATCGATGCCGCCACCGAGGGAACGGGACGCCTGTCCCGGCAGCTGCTCGGGGTCATAGAGGGTCTCGAAGGCCACGAACTTGGCGCGACTGTTGGGCTCGGCACGGCGAATGAGCTCCGCCAGCGAGATGCCGCTCCAGGGCAGCACCATGGACCAAGCCTCCACGCAGCGCAGCCGGTAGATGCGCTCCTCGAGGGTGCTCTTGTTGATGAGATCCCACACGTCCAGAGTAAACGGCTTGGCCACCTCCCCCTCCACCCGCAACTGCCAGGGTTCGGGTTTGAGGTAATGGGCATTACGGGCCGGATCCCCCTTGTCGGTGCCCAGCTCATAGAAGTTGTTGTGGGTGGTGGCCTTCTCCTCCGGGGTGAGGATCACGCCCTCGGGCCGGGTGGCGGCATGGATGTTGAGTGGCCTGGTCGTGGCGCCAAGGGTCGGTTTGTCGGCGGAGAAGAGATCGAGCACGCCTGCCTGAGTGGGAAACGCCAGGGTTGCGGCCCCCAGCCCGAGTCCTTTCAGGATGAGA
>NZ_CAWNYS010000254.1:13281-13945 GCF_963878295.1 Aeromonas sp. HMWF014
AGAGCGACGCTTGATCAACATGGAAAAACTCCCGGGGCTATGAGGGTGATAACCATAAGACCCGCCCCGGCCGAGTTTTATTTCACACACATTTACATGAGTTGGTACAGGGGCAGGGCCTTGGCCATGGTTCCGACAAGGAACAGGAGTACGAACACCAGCAGAGGAACGATCACATTTGGCACCATCAGACTCACTCCATGAGCAGGACAGGGCCTCTAACTATGGTGCAGGGTCAAAGACGCCACCAATGAATTTTTTTCGCGAGCGCAAGCGTATTCCTGAGTTGAAATAAGTGATGACGATCACACACAATTTCGCCCCTGCTTGCCGCCCCCCCTGCGAGGGGTAGGCTCCCCCTTTTTCCAGACGTCACTTCTTGAAGAGTCACACCATGAGCCCATTGATCGCCATCGCCATCACGACCGGGATCCTCTCCGCCATCTGGGGCTGGATCGCCGTCGCCCTCGGGCTCATCTCCTGGGTCGGCTTCCTCGGCTGTACCAGCTACTTCGCCTCCAGCGGCGGCTACAAGGCGCTGCTGCAAACCATGCTGTGCAATGTGAGCGGTATGCTGTGGGCCCTGCTGCTGATCCACGGGGATACCTGGTGGGGGGCCGGTGTGGCGGGTTACATGATGACGGGGGTGGTAGCGACCCTGATG
>NZ_CAWNYS010000255.1:0-10865 GCF_963878295.1 Aeromonas sp. HMWF014
CCACTGGATTGACCGCATTGATGATGTGGCAGTCGGGTGCAATGAATGGCTTCGCGCGGCTGAAAATTTCCGTGCTGAGCTGCAAGTGATCGTCCAGCAACGCCTGGCGATCGTGCATCGGAAAGGTTGAGGGCACGCCATAGCAGCACAGGATCACGTCGGCCCCGTCAATGTGGCGATAGTCATCCGTAACAACAATCTTGGGCAAGTTCGCCTGGCTGTGGCGTGAGAAGAGATGCTCCGCCAGCAGGCCATCAAGAATATCTTCGCAAACGGCTGAATACTTTTCGGTATTTCGGCAGAGGATGACTACCTCATTGAGACTATCGCGCCGCTCGGCCGTGCTTAACAGCGCGTTTAGCGTCTCTTGCCCAATACCGCCGAATCCCAGAAAAACAATTTTCATGACTGCACCTGATGGCCCGCTTGGCTTATGCTTCGATCAGTTCAGCCAATCTTTCGTACTGCTTCTCAACCATGCTCCAGCTTTTATCGAGCATGGTTTTGACGCGCTGGAATTGTTCTTCGGTCATGCCCTTGAAGAACGCCTTGTCCACTTCCTGATGGTCGCCATCGAATTCGGAGTGATCCTCGAAGTGATTCTGTTTGCTCGGATCGAAAATGTGCTTGATGTTGTTATAGAAGACGAAAGCCGAACCTTCGATGACAAAATGCACCAGGATAGCCTGTTCCAAGTTATCCAGAGTCATCATCTGATGGTTGAACCAAATGCACAGCGCCTCGAAGATCGCATCTTCGCGTACCTGAAGGTTGTCGCGACTGTTGCGTAGTACTTCGTCATGGCCGAATTCCTCTTTCAGATGTTCACTGAAGAAGCATGAGAAGCGAGTGTCTTCGCAAAGCGCGCTACGCAGCAGCACCATTTTTTGGAACTGATCGGATAGAATCTGCAGGTAGTCCAAGAACAAGGATTTTTTTGCTTCGGAGAAGGTTTTGTCCTTGGCGAACGCAGTAAAGATCTTGTTGGCCTTGTAGCGCTCGATGTAGTGGGCATTGTGCGCTTTCAGTTGGTGATAGTAAGCGTAAGGATCGTTATCAAAGGTAACCAGCGGTTTGCTCGGATCTTCATAGAGCCCGCGCTCTTCAAACTGGATCGACAGTCCCCAGTAACCGTTATCACCCGCACCGATAAAGCCGTGATCGGCCCCAGGCGGAATGCAGATGATATCGCCAGAAACGGCCAGACGGTCAATGCCATCTCCCAGCAAGATCGCTTCACCTTCACAGATGATATACAACGAAGAAATCGGATGAACATGAACATCCAGTTTTTCGTTTTTCGCCAAGCGAACCCAGCTTACGGCCAGGCGTGCCTGTTCGGGAATAAAGCAATTGATTTCCGCATTAGCGCGGAAATTCTTCACTTCACCCAAAATCTTCTCAATCCCGTTTTCTGTAATGCTTTTTATGGTCTCCATGTCCGCACGGTGGTACAGGGAAAACACAGGCTTACGGTTGTATTCAGTTACATGGCTCATTAAGACACTACTCATCTAAGTAATAAAAAGGATAAAAATAGGAAAAAACAGAAACGGATTCAATCGGCGTCGACAATAGCACAACCCAGAGTGAAAGCGTGAACATTTTGTTAATGCGTGGTCGTTTTTTTGATGCAGGGGATGAGTAGGGTCTCCAAGAAATCACTGCTCATTCCGAGCCTGTAAATCCAATTGTGTAACCGCCCACGAATAAGTAACTTTTGCAAAAGGATACCTTCGTGGGTAAGCAAATGGACCAAGACAAACTCAAAGCACTCGCCGCTGAGCTGGCAAAAGACATCAAGTCTGGAAAGATCTCGGCACCCTCACCCAACAGCTGATCAAGCTCACCGTCGAGAGCGCGCTTAATGCCGAGATGGACGAGCATCTGGGCTACCAGATACACGCCCCACAAGGCCGTGGGACCGGCAACAATCGCAATGGCTATTCCACCAAACGCCTCAAAGGGCAGCACGGAGAGGTCACCATCCAGACGCCTCGTGACCGTAACTCGTCCTTCGAACCTCAGTTTGTCCGCAAGGGCCAGTCACGCCTGACCCAGATGGACGACCAGATCCTCGCCCTCTACGCCAAGGGCTTGAGCACCCGGGATATCGTTGACGCGTTCAAAGAGATGTATGACGCCGACATCTCGGCGGGGCTGGTATCGAAGGTGACCGAACGCGTCATCGAGCAGGTCCACGAATGGCAAAACCGGCCGCTGGATCCGCTCTATCCCATCGTCTATCTGGACTGCATTGTGCTGAAACCAGCGGGTGATTAACAAGTCGCTCTATCTGGCACTGGGCATCAATATGGAGGGTCACAAGGAGCTGTTGGGCCTGTGGCTGGCCGAGACCGAAGGGGCAAAGTTCTGGCTGTCGGTCCTGACCGAGCTGAAGAACCGTGGCCTGGAAGACATCCTGATTGCGTGTGTGGACGGTCTCAAGGGCTTCCCTGATGCGATTGCTGTGGAGTATCCGCAGACCAAGGTTCAACTGTGTATCGTCCACATGGTGCGCAACTCGCTGCGCTATGTCTCCTGGAAGGACTACAAGGCGGTGACGGCGGAGCTGAAGCAGATCTACCAGTCTGCGACGGAACGTGAGGCTCAGCAGGCGCTGGCGGCCTTCGGCGAGCGCTGGGATAGCCAGTACCCGCAGATAACGCGCTCCTGGCAGAGTAACTGGGCCAATCTGCTCACGCTGTTCGATTATCCCCCCGCCATCCGGAAGGTGATTTACACCACCAATGCGATCGAGTCACTGAACAGCGTGCTGCGTAAAGCGACCAAGCAAAGGAAGCTCTTCCCGACCGACGACTCGGCGCTAAAAGTGGCGTTTCTCGCGATACAGCAGGCCTCCAAGAAATGGACCATGCCGATCCAGAATTGGAAGCTTGCCCTAAATCGTTTTATTATCGAATTCGGTGATCGCCTGAACGGTCACTTGTAATGGAGTGGGCAGTTACACAGAATTATTTACAGGCTCTCCAAGTGCGCTCTACACCATTCTCAACATAGCGGTATTTCGGTGGACGAGGGGCTCGTTTAGCTTTGGCCGTAGTTGCTGCTGGAGTACTGCCAACCAACTCAGTCGGGTCGATACCAGCTTGAGCCAACATCGCTTGGAACTCAGCCAGCTTTTGCTGGTGCTCAGCTTGGGCAGCTTGTTCTTTCTCAGCCAGCTCCAAACGTTCCAGATAAATCAGCTCGATTTTCTCGTGGGCTTCTTTTACTTGTTCCAAAGACAGCTCGCGCAGAGCAGCCCGCAGACTACGGATGCTCAATAGCACGTTCAGAAAATCACTCATTCAGAACCTCCATATAAATAGTGGGAAGATGCGTTCATAAAAAATATAAACCTTGTGTTACAAACACCTTGCCGCTCTCTTAACGAGAGATATATTTCAGATCTGATCATTTTAACGATTAAGGATAGTATTTCTGATATTCTTTTTCGATCATATCCTCTACCATCTGATAGATCCTACGGTTAGAATCCTTAGCCATTTTTTTGAGTTTCTCATGATGTTCTTCCGAGAGGGGAACATTAATAACTTTGCGATCACTTGTTTTCTGTCTGTGCTTTTGCTGTGAACCACTATTTCTCAGTGACGCCATCCATATTTTCCGATGCTCTAATGGCAACAAGTCATATAAGGTAATTAAGGTTGCCTTTATTTGTTCGTCATTATTCGACCTTGATATATCAACCCAATCAGGAGTCTTGAATTTAAGGTATTTTTTTTGCGTGTACTCCCAGGCCCAGCTTACTATTGCTTCATTTTTATTTAGCCAATCCTCCATTTTTGATTTGTTTTTAATTTTAAGCCACGCATCTTCGAACTTCTTCATCTGCCGTTCTTTGATGTCTACTGACTCATCCCATAGGTCAAAAAAGCGTATTATGTATTTTATTTTGTCATGACTTTTATTCACATGAATGGGAAGGTTTAACTGGTGATAAACGCTCTTATTCAGATTTAAAATATCGATTTCTGGCTCTCGCGTCCGATTATCCATGTCATCTTCGTCATCTGTAATCTCCAGAGTTTGATTACATTTAAGACCATATTGATAACTGTGTGAAGATAGCAGTGAAGCCCAGATGAAGTTACATAAGCGTTCATTATCTGGCGAAATCCAGTTAAAACTCTCCAAGCTAATACAATGGTGATAAAAAATATCCAGCATCATCCTCTTTACTTCACGAGGGTCTTCAAAATCTCTCCCATGAGTTTTTAATTTTATTGTTCTTAGCTTTTCAAATAATAAGTCCCCTCCCCACTTATATGTAGCCAAGTCAGATGTGAATGAATTTAGTTTATTAGCAGCATCTTCTATTCCTGGTATTGAATAACCTCTTCTTCGCCGAACTTTTTCTCCTATATCATCTTCAAAAAAATGGTAGAGAAACATAATTTCTCTTTCTTCTTTCTTCGGATTCCACGTCACTTCAGCCATCTCAACCTCGCCACCATCGATACCTACCACACCCTCAGGAGCCACAAGCAGGTATGCCTCTAAGGAGTCCTATTTATGCTCTCTCTGGTAGCAAAAGAATCTGCACCAAACCAAGCGAAAAAATATTACTATGTAGATTTCTGGTTGTAAATGGTAATTTTTAAGTGGTTTTTGAGTATAAAATCAGACCATTTTTGGTTGATTTAAAGTTGATTGTGTGATTATGAAAGTAAAGGTTCTATGTACCCCGTCCCCCTATAGGGAGCCCTCCCACCTCCTCTATGGGGAGCTGGATGATCTGCTCGGGGGCAATCCGACCCCTCCTCACTACCTCACCAGATGATCTATTCCATAACAGAACGCCTGAGGAGATATGAAGCTGTAGCCATGTGGTGCGCAGATAGCTATATCCGCAAAGTCTGTCGCGGATTATACCTCCAGCCTGAATCGAGCTGGTTTTTTTTCACTGGCCCGCCCTTCTGATGAAGAACACCCGCATCATCAGGAGTACACACCATGAGTAAGCCCATCAAAGTTCTGCGTATAAAAGACCTCATCAGTAAAGTCGGTATGGCGCGGTCTACCATATACGACCGCATCAACCCAAAGTCACCACGCTATGACTGTAGCTTCCCAAAACCCATCAAGCTGGGTTTGTCCGCTGTCGGCTGGTTAGAGCATGAAATTGATGCCTGGGTCGAAAACTTGATAAACCAAAGAGAAGTCTAATTTACCCTTCATTACCTCCATAACTTACAACCTTCAAAAAGAGTGTATTAATACATTGGAGCGGAGTAAGAATTCACTTTCTGCTTATATATGGAAATCCATGTTTCAAGCCCTACTTCGGGAGACTGAGCATTAAGGTATATTTATTATTGGTCATTACACTCTGTTGAATACTACACCAGTATCATTACATCCTATTCATTACTACATCTCTATCCTGTTAGTTACTACAACCATCCAATAACCATCTCATCATCCACCATTAGGTGGTGATATTAACACTCACCATTTATCCCTTCCCCTGATATACGCGTGTGTCTATCACATCGCGTAGGGGTAACCTTGCCTAAAAAGAGGATCTATGTTTAATAGAACGAGACTAATATCCATCATTGCACTTGTGAACAGCTTAAATGCTGAAACAGCACCGATGGTCTCTTTGATAACCACACCACCAAACAAGCTGTGTTTTACCAGCGAAACAAAAGGATTGTTCGATGCATTGGAGGATGCTGATGACTATTTCTATAGCCATACAGACATTTCATCTTCACATCCTACGGTGGCATTGTTTTTAAGCCATATGCAAGGTGTGCATGGGCTAGCACAAATCAAGCAACAGGAATTAGATGAAGATACGGCAAATATAATTGCACACGACATTAATCAGGCGTTGATAGCATTTCACCACGTCCTGTATAGCAAGGATCACCAGAAGCGGCTGGACAACAGATTAAGAGCAGCACCTCGTAACAGTCAAAGCCTTGAGAAATATATTCCGACGCTATTTCTCAAGTATTCCAAGCTACTGTTCATCCGCTTGGACTTTGGCTACAAGGAGAAGGTTTACTGTCGGCTAACGCCCGAGACGGCGATGGAAGATCGCAGGCGCTATCTGGCCATCATCAAGCGACAATTCCCTGAATTAGTTGGATATATCTGGAAGATGGAATATGGCCAAGACCGGCGCTTTCACATGCACACCGTGTTTATCTTCAACGGTGCTCGTCATCAGCAGGATCGCTCACTAGGCCGATTACTGGGAGAGCACTGGGAAGAGTACACCAATGATCTTGGCACCTATTTCAACTGTGCCCACCTTCGTGAGCACTACCAAGCACGGGGAATCGATGGGATAGGCGTGGTGCATTGGGATGATGAGCAGAAGCAGGAGAAGCTGTTAAAAGCGCTCGGGTATCTGACCAAGCACGATGAGTTGATGCTGGCCACTCTCCCTTCAGGACGTCGTACCTTTGGCCGCATGGAGATCCCCGAAGCAAGTAATCGTCGCGGTCGCCCACGCATCCGCCGTTCAGGGCTGCCGGTGCTGATCGAGTTCGATTGAAAAAGATCTCAGACAGATATTATCTAGGGAGAGTAAACAGATATCGCTGTGAAGCTGCTTGGGAGCGCCATTGCGGCCTCCCAAGCCATCGGCCTTGGCATCGGGTGTCTGTCAGTCACAGATGCTCACTGTGGGCCATTAAGGCGCCAGTCGCGCCACCAGCTTATCAACCACCTCCAACACCAGCTCCCTGTCGGCAGCCTTGAGCTTGGCCAATTGCTGGCTGAGCACAATGCCTTGTTCGGTAGGGCGGTTGCTGGTTTCACGCAGGAAGTCTGCCAGCTCACACTCAAACAGCTGGGCGAGCTCTGCCAACCGCACCACGGTCGGTACCACTTTTCCCCGCTCCATCCGGGAGACCGCTTCCATCCCGATATCCAGGTGCTCCGCGACTTGCTCCTGGGTCAGCCCCGCTTGCTGGCGTTGCCGTCCAATTGCTTTACCTACGCTCTTGGCAAGTTCTTCAAAGTTGACGTCTGTCATAAGTCCTCCAGTCAGCACGTATGCTTGACCATGGACTCGTTGACATTAAGGGCGAATTTAGTTGAGACTCGACATGGAAGGTTGAGTTTGTTTGAATATATAGATTGATATTGGAAAGGAGAGTCTTCTACACGGCATAAATTCCAACCCACTTTCTTCAGTAGCGCTTGGCTAACTGCCAGCCCACTCGCTGACATTACCTGTATGACCCCGCTTATCCGAGAGGCCTGCCTCATCGGTCAGGCACCCTTTTGTCCTTTTCATGTTACAGGAGACCACACATGAAACGCTACCTTATCGCTGCTGCAGTGCTTGCTGCCTCAGCGGTTATCTATACCAGTGCCTCTGACGGCACCAAGGCGTTACCGCCAGAATTCAAACTCGACCTGTTCTACAACTCACTGGGCCGTCCCCAGTTACAGGTAACATCCCTCAATGATGCCGTCACCATCAAAAAGATCCTCATCAACCGTGGGAAGTGTGTGGCGGTAGGCCCCTACGGGATAGACCGCACGTTCCCGGTATCACTCAAGTACAGCCAGCGCACCCAGTTCTCCCTGATCCCAGGCACCTGCAACTTGCTCGAAGCCACCGTGTTCACCGATCAGGGTGAAGCGGCTTACACATTCCAGTAGGAGGTTCATCCATGCCATTAATTCTGCTCTGGGTGGGACTTGCGTTACTGCTGGGCTTTGTTGCTGCCGGTAACGGTCGCTCTTTTTGGGGCTGGTTCATTCTCGGGTTAATTATCGACCCCATTCTGGCCGGACTGCTGTACTGGCTGATTAGTAAAGACTGATGGAGGGACACATGATGACACTGTTCGCCCGGACACTACGAGCGGCCACGCTGGGGCTCCTGCTCAGCTGTTCGATGGCAACCTTCGCTGCCGATGGCGCGCTGGAGATTGAGACAAAGGTCCCTGCCACCCTGAGCGGGAAGCTGAGCTACGCCAGCATGAAGTACTGGGTCGAGGTGCCTGGACAAGGGGCTGTTGAGATATGGACCAATGATGAAGCTTACGCCGCCTTGATTGACCTGGTGGGAACACAAGTCTCGCTTGAGGGGGCCATGGTGACCTTCACTGATGGCAGCGTCTATTTTCAGCCCAAGCTGGCGCAAGCATCAGCCGGATTTACGGTGCGAAAAAATGACGAGGTGAACTTCGATGTGCTGCTCAATGGTGAGCTACTGACTCATCACGACAGTTATGCCGGTGTCGATGTGGCCCACCAGTTTGCGATACAGGGTGGTCAGGTCGCGCTGATTGAGCTGTTCAGTGGTGGCGTGGGTTGCCCGGTGCTCTACCAGCTGGTTGTGGCCAGACAAGATTCGCCCACCATGATATCGAGCGAGTTTGGGACGTGCAGTGACCAAGGCAAGTTGAGCCCCGACACCAACGGCTTTACCCTCAATTTACCCGGTAATCCCAGCGAGCGCTGGGTATGGGATGCCAGCAGCCTGACGCTGCGCAAGCAATCCTGACCACCAGCCACCACACATTCACCACCATCAGGGCACCTTCGGGTGCCCTCTGTTTTATGCCGCATTTTATTAAAGGAACTGTCCATGCCATTACCACAACCGGGGGACCACCTCGTTTCCCCCCGTACCGGTTACCAGCACCACGGCCTCTACCTGGGAGACCAGCAGGTCATCCACTACCTGGGGTTCAGTGCCGGTGAACTGTCCGGCCAGATAACCATCACTTCCCTGGCTGAGTTTTGCCAAGAGCACGATTACCACATCCAGCACCATGAGACTCGCGCCTACAACCGGGAGGAGAGCATGGACCGTGCCTATTCTCGCCTCGGGGAGGCGCACTACAGCGCGCTCTTTAATAACTGCGAGCACTTCGTGCTCTGGTGTATCGAAGGCTTTCACTACAGCAAGCAGATTAACCAGCGGATTGCGACCGGGTGGGTGGCGCATCAGGCTTTGCGTACGGTGGCAAATCAGCCCACCACTTCAGCACTCGCAGGGCTGGCCACCAGCACCATGCTAAGTACGTCTACGCGCACAGTGCTTGCGGCAACAGCGGGTTCGCTGCTGAGCACTACTGCCACTCCCATCACGCTTTCCCTCGCCGCCACTTATGGCCTCTACCGCGCCTGGCGCTGGCTAAGGGATTAACGGTTCTCACATTCGATACAAAAAGGACACACCATGATGACCATGCCATTTCACCTGGCAGGGATGACCCTGCCGATTTCACCCACGCTACCTGACTTGCTGCGCAGCGTCGTGCGGGAACAACTGCTCGACCTCACCAACCTCTCGACCCTGACCTTCAACTTTCGCAGCCCCGGCTACAGTGCCGAAAAGGGTGGCGTCCATCCGGTAGAGCTGCGGCTTATTCGGGGATTGCACGGCTGGGTCTTCGATTACATCACCGACTTCAGCTACCAGGGCCTGGGCCAGGATGCCGAGCTCTGCAAGGAGCTCGACTTCAACCTCTCCTGCGACGAGCACTATCTGCAAGGCTGGGGGCCACTGCCCGGCGTGGAAGCGCGGGAACTGTTTGCAATGTGGCAGAGCAATTTCATTAGCTACGCCCAGTTGGGGTATTTCACCGTCACGGTCAGCGGGGATTAGGAGGTGTGTGATGACTAACGGACTGCCGCTCTCTCACTATTCACGCCAGTGGCTGGGACTGGTCGCGGCCAAAACCAAACTACAGCCGATTCGCCAGGGCGAGCACTGGTTGCTGCACCTGACTCCTGGTAGTCCAAACGCCCGCACCGTCACGCTGCATCTGCGCTGGTCTGGGGTGCAGTGGCAGCTGCTCTCCCTCACCAATGCCGAGGACTGGCACATCATGAGTCAGCCCGTGGATGAAATCTGTGTAGACCCCACGCGTCGCTGTTTCTGGCGATGTCAGACTGGCCCCGTCCCACTCTCTGAGCAGCCCTGCGTGCTGGGGAGCTTTCTGAGCGACCTGCAGCGTACCTGCATCCACCACGGCTATCGTGTGGAGAGTGACCCCTTACCCCAAGAGGAGACACCAGATGCCCAAACAACCGATAGCCGTTGAGCTTGAAGCGATTAATCGAGATGGCGAGACGCAGGTGGTACGTGACAGTGGTCTGACCGTGCAGGGCTACAGCGTCTACCTGCGGGCAGTAGAGGCCAGCGGCCTTGCTCTGGCTACTTGGGTAGCTGATTACGACACCATCGGCCCAGCTTACGAACTAGCCGAGCGCCTGAGCCTTGCACTCGCTATTCCGCTCACCGTACTGGTTCCCGAACCGTTGATACCGGTGAAGCGTGAATCCGTCGACACGACAGGCCCCATCACGACGGCCAACTGAACTACTCTCACAGTGAACCAACAACCTCTCTACCTTTGACCCCGACATGCTTCCTGCGTGCCGGGGTTTTGTTTATTTGGAGAACCCCACATGCGTTACCACAAACTCAAAGCCGGGGAATGCCCCGGCACCTATGTCGTCACCGAACCCGTGACCGAGCAAGACCTGCTGCGCATCGCCAACCAGATTGCCCGCAAACGCCTGGCCAAAGGCACTGCCATCACCAGTACCACCGAGGCCGCCGAGCGACTACAAACCTTACTGCAAGACCGGGAGCACGAAGTGTTTGGGGCACTGTTCCTCGACTCCCAACATCGTGTCCTGGCCTTTGAGGAGCTGTTTCGCGGCACCCTCGACAGCGCCAGCATCTACCCACGGGAAGTGGTCAAGCGGGCCCTGATTCTCAATTTCGGGGCCATCATCGCGGTTCATAATCACCCCAGCGGTGACCCAGAACCCAGCCACTGTGACCGGGTCTTTACTAAGGCTATGTCCCAATTACGTGTTGCATGGGGCGCCCCAGCGCCTCATGC
>NZ_CAWNYS010000256.1:0-5887 GCF_963878295.1 Aeromonas sp. HMWF014
GGTGGATGCTGTTTTGCTGTTCGTAAGGGCGGGTCACCGATTGCGCGGCCGCTTTGAGCTGCTCGATAGACTCCTGCAGCTCGGGGCTCAGGTTGTTCATCTGCAACTGTTCGGCCTTCTTCAGGTCGTTGTGCAGCTCCTGCAACTTGAACTCCTGCTCCAGCTCGGACTTGACCGAGTTGGCAGTGCTGCGGATCAGCCTGATCCAGTGGCTGGCGGTACGGATCGCCACGGGCAGCCGCTCGGGACCGAGCACCACCAGGGCGACGACACCGATGACAACCAGCTCCCAGAAACCGATATCGAACATGGCTTAGGCCTGTTCTTTATCTTTCTGCTTGGCGGTCTCGGCACTATTGGCCGCTTCGTTCAACTGCTTGGGGGGAAACTCGGCATCTTTCTGATCCGGTTTGGCATCAGCAGCCGGCTCATCGGACAGCGCCTTCTTGAAACCTTTGACGGCCGCACCCAGATCGCCACCGATCCCGCGCAGCTTCTTGGTACCGAACAGCAGCACGACGATGACTGCGACGATCAACAATTGCCAAATACTGATACCACCCATGATATTTCTCCAAGTCCAAATTTGACGCTAAGGTGCGCACGTGTGTTATTAACGATCACGATGCTGATGCCAGCCCGTAATTACTTCAAAACTGACGCCAAACTGCACGCGTGTGTTATTGACGGGAGCGAGCCTTGAACCACCCCAGCAGCCAGCATAACCCTGTGCCGGCCAGGCTGAGTTGTCCCCACTCAATATATTGTTTTTGGGTCAGCAAGAATACACCCGCCAATAGCAGGCTGGCGCCAACCCCCAAGAGGTAGCGAGCCTGTCCCTGCCGACGGCTGTGACGGCGGAAATCGGCAAACATCTGGTCGAAGTGGCGCTGCTGGTGACGGGTCTGGCGCAGGGTCTCATAGACCAGCTCCGGCAATTCAGGCAGTTTCTCTGCCCAGAATGGCGCTTTCTCTTTAATGGCATTCCACACGGCTTTCGGCCCAACCTGCTCGTGCATCCAGTTTTCCAGATAGGGCTTGGCGGTCTGCCACAAGTCCAGCTGGGGATAGAGCTGACGCCCCAAGCCTTCCACATAGAGCAATGTCTTTTGCAACAGCACCAGCTGTGGCTGCACCGCCATGTTGAAGCGACGGGCGGTGTTGAACAGGTTGAGCAGCACGTGGCCAAACGAGATCTCGGACAGCGGCTTCTCGAAGATGGGCTCCAGCACGGTGCGGATGGCGAATTCGAACTCATCCACCTTGGTGTCTGGCGGTACCCAGCCGGACTCCACGTGCAACTCGGCCACCCGGCGATAGTCGCGGTTGAAGAAGGCGAGGAAGTTCTCTGCAAGATAGCGTTTGTCTTCCCGGGTCAGGGTACCGACTATACCGCAGTCGATGCCGATCCAGAGCGGATTGTCGGGATGTTCATAGGAGACGAAGATATTGCCGGGATGCATGTCGGCGTGGAAGAAGCTGTCACGAAACACCTGGGTGAAGAAGACCTCAACGCCGCGTTCGGCCAGCAGCTTCATGTTGGTGCCGTTAGCCTCCAGTGCAGGAATGTCGGAAACCGGTATGCCGTAGATACGCTCCATCACCAGCACATGCTCACGGCAATGTTCGGTGAACACCTCGGGCACGTAGAGGGCATCGGAGCCGGTGAAGTTACGGCGCAACTGGATGGCGTTGGCGGCTTCGCGCATCAGGTTCAGCTCGTCGAGGATGGTCTTGCGATACTCTTCCACCACCTCGATGGGGCGCAGGCGCGCACTCTGGGGCACAAAACGGGCCACCAGACGGGCCAGGGTCTGCATCAGGCGCAGATCGGCCTCTATGACCGGCTCGATGTCGGGGCGGATCACCTTGATGACAATCTCGCGGCCATTCTCCTTCAATCGACCCGTGTGCACCTGGGCGATGGAGGCAGATGCCAGCGGCGTCTCGTCAAAGTCGTCGAACAGCGTCTCGACGGGGCAACCCAGGCTCTCCTCGATCTTGAGACGCGCCGCCTGACCACAGAAGGGGGGCACCCTGTCCTGCAACATGGCCAGCTCTTCGGCGATATCCGGCGGCAGCAGATCGCGCCGGGTCGACAGCATCTGACCGAACTTGATGAAAATAGGGCCGAGCGCCTCGAAGGCGAGACGAATGCGGGCACCGCGGCTGAGATCCGGTTGCTTGTTCTTGAGCCAGAACAAGGAACGACGGGCCAGACGACCCGGCCAGGATTGATAGCGGGCGGGCACCAGTTCGTCGATGCCCTGCTCCAGCAGGATGGTGATGATGCGATAGAGGCGCTTGAACTCCTTCGGGGTCATCAGGCCACCTGCTGTTCGAAGCGGGCCAGTCGCAGCTCGACCGCTTTCATCTGTTGCGCCAGCAGTTCGACATCGTCGTTGAAGCTCGCCACCTCCAGCGGGCCGGGTGCGAGGCGGACCTCTTCGGTCAGATATTCCGCCAACTGGCTGCGGCTGCGGCACAGCTCGCGGCCGACCAGGCGGCGCGCCTGACGGGCACCACTGAACAGGGTGTGAGCCAGCACGTCGCCGGTATAGCGCGACAGTTCCTCTTCCCAGTCGATATCCAGCTCACCCAGCAGCACGCTGAATGCCTGTACCAGCTGGGGATCGCCGCTCAGATCCAGCTTCTCCTCACGGATATAGCGGGTCAGGGCGGACGGGTCTTTCAACAGGCCCAGCGCCGTCAGCGAAAGGCTGAGCACTGCATCGGCCTCGCCTTCGTGGCGGGCAAGCACATCCAGCCGGCGATCGGAGAAGACAAACCAGAGCGGCTTGAGCTCACGCAGCTCCAGCTTGAGCACCTTGCCCGTCAGCTTGCGCAACCGCTCGGGACTCTGCTTGTCGAGCGTCAGCAACTGGTTGAGGCTGGTTTCGATCACGGCGGTGACCATGGCATCCATCGGCATAGGCGACCTTAAAACTTGTAACCGCGGTGCAGGGCGACCACACCCTGGGTCAGGTTGTAGAACTCAACCTGCTCAAAACCGACATTTTCCATCATCCCTTTCAGGGTTTCCTGATCCGGATGCATGCGGATGGATTCCGCCAGATACTTGTAGCTTTCACCGTCGTTCGCAACGATTTCGCCCATTTTCGGCAGTAATTTGAAGGAGTAGAGATCGTACAGCTTGGCGATCACCTCGCTGGCAGGCTTGGAAAACTCCAGCACCAGCAGACGGCCGCCCGGTTTCAGCACCCGGAACATGGAGGCCAACGCCTTGTCCTTGTCGGTGACGTTGCGAAGGCCAAAGCCAATGGTAATGACATCGAAGTGGTTATCCGGGAAGGGCAACGCCTCAGCGTTGGCCTGTACATAGGAGACGTTGTTCGCCACCCCCAGGTTGCGCAGCTTGTCGCGACCCACCTTGAGCATGGAGTCATTGATATCCGCCAATACTACCTGACCAGTCTCACCGACGATGCGGGAGAACTTGGCGGTCAGATCACCGGTACCACCGGCCAGATCCAGCACCTTCTGGCCCTTGCGCACACCTGAGCAGTCGATAGTGAAGCGCTTCCACAGGCGGTGGATGCCGAACGACATCAGATCGTTCATCAGATCATACTTGGCAGCCACCGAATGGAAGACGCCAGCCACCAACGTTTCCTTGTCGGTCGCAGCCACGGTTTTAAAGCCAAAATGCGTTGTCGTAGTCTGTTCTGACATCCCTTAAACACCCATAGAGCAAAGAATGGTCGCCAGTTTACCAGAGCCAATGGCGTGCGGACACCTTAAACCCGGCTGGCGACCAACTGCATGCCCAGCAACACCATGGCCAGACAGAGGAAAAGGTTGAGGCCGATATTGAGCACCGCCTTCAGATAAGCACCCTGCTGGGCCAGCACCACAGTATCCAGTGCGAAGGAGGAGAAAGTGGTGAGCGCCCCGAGGATCCCCACCATCAGCAGCGGTTTCATCGGGTGTTCCATCACATGACCCTGACTGATGAGCGCAAAGGCGATACCCATGATGAAAGAGCCCACCACGTTGACCACCAGGGTACCGTAGGGAAAATGGCGGCCCAGCAACAGCGCCATCAGCTCGGCGATACCAAAACGCAGGCAAGCACCGATGGCGCCGCCAGCGGCGACAAATAACCAGGTTTGCATAGGGCAGACTCCATAGTATCAGGCCAACATTATGCAAAATGTCGGCAAGCGGGGACAGCGGGGCAATTAATCGATATCGACCGCCTCAGCGGCGAAAGTCGACCGGTTCGACCCGATCCAGGTGGAGCGAGGTCTGGGCCGGCTGGGTCTCGGCAATCACACGACCATGGCGGATGGAGTAGCGCACCGGCACCTGACGGCGCACCGCATCGAAGCCATTCTCGGCGAGCAGGATCAGCAAATTAGCCGGCTTGCCCACCTCGATGCCATAGCGATCCTGCACATTCAGGGTGCGTGCGCTGTGGCAGCTGATCAGCTTGAGGCTGTCGTTGATCTGCTCGTAGCCCATGATCTGACACACATGCAGCCCCATGTGCAGCACCTGCAACATGTTGGCGGTGCCCATGGGATACCAGGGATCAAACACATCGTCGTGACCGAAGCAGACGTTGATGTTCGCCTCCAGCATCTCCTTCACCCGGGTGATACCGCGGCGCTTGGGATAGGTATCGAAGCGCCCCTGCAGGTGGATATTCACCAGCGGATTGGCCACGAAGTTGATGTCCGCCATCTTGAGCAGCCGGAACAGGCGGGAAGCATAAGCCCCGTTGTAGGAGTGCATGGCGGTGGTGTGGCTGGCAGTCACCCGATGGCCGATACCCCGCTCGTAACCCAGGGTCGCCAGCGTCTCGATAAAGCGGGACTGCTCGTCATCTATCTCGTCGCAGTGCACATCGACCAGAACCTGATACTTCTCGGCAAGATCGAAGATGTAGTGCAGACTTTCAACCCCATATTCTCGGGTAAACTCGAAATGGGGGATAGCGCCTATCACGTCGGCGCCCAGCTTGAGAGCTTCTTCAAGCAGCGCCTTGCCGTTGGGGTAGGAGAGGATCCCCTCCTGCGGGAAGGCCACTATCTGCAGCTCCACCCACTCCTTCATCTCCTCCCGCACCTCCAGCATCGCCTTCAAGGCAACCAGATTCGGATCCGAGACATCGACGTGAGTGCGAACAAACTGGATGCCGTTGGCAATCTGCCACTTCAGCGTCTGGATAGCCCGCTGTTTCACATCCTCATGGGTCAGCAGCGCCTTACGTTCGGCCCAGCGCTCTATCCCCTCGAACAGGGTACCGGACAGGTTCCAGCTCGGCTCCCCAGCAGTTTGGGTCGTATCGAGGTGAATATGAGGCTCGATAAAGGGGGCCATGGCCAGACCCTCCTGCCCATCCAGCTCCCGGGTAGACAGGAGGGGCTGGCTCATGGGGGCTATGGTCCGGATCAGGCCATCCTGGCACAAGACCTGCCACAATCCCTCCCTACCGGCCAGACGCACATTCTTTATCAGCATGTTTTTCTTCCTTTTTCTGACCCTGATTACCTTTTCCAATCCACAACTTAGCTTGGATTAATTTAATAGAAAAGCGTTCATATTGAATACATATGAGATCGCCACTATTGACAAACAACAACAATAAAGGGCGTTAATTGGGATAAAAGCAGGATTGACCGAGATCGGCAGCGCTACCTTGACCTCGATCGACAAGCATTGGGAATACAAACACAACGAACGACTGGTCGCAGCGATCGAGATAGAAGCCTCTGGACAGACTCGGTCCTATCTCGATGCCAGACAGATTTCGGTAAACTGAGAAAAGCGGATACAAAAAAGCCTCCCGATTGGGAGGCTTTAATATTTAATGGTGCTGATACCCAGAGTCGAACTGGGGACCTCATCCTTACCAAGGATG
>NZ_CAWNYS010000257.1:0-4395 GCF_963878295.1 Aeromonas sp. HMWF014
TGAGGCGCTGGGGCGCCCCATGCAACACGTAATTGGGACATAGCCTTTTTCATGGCTGTGAGGCGGCTAACAGTTTCCCGCCCGTGTGTTCCGCGCCGTTTCAGATTGAAACGCCAACATCCCCTCTGCTGTTTCAAATCCGAACCGAACCGGCCATCATTTTTCTCCCGATTTATCCCGTTAGACTGGCTCCATCAACCATTTGCCCACCCGAGCGGTGGCAAGCCAAGGAGTGAGCCATGAAGAAACTGATCAATGCCGTCGATGCCGTGGTCCGTGAACAACTGATGGGGATGGCTGCCGCCCACCCCGAGCTCAAGGTCCGTATCGAACCCCACTACATCACCCGCGCCGACTCCCCCGTGATGGGCAAGGTGGCGCTGGTCTCTGGCGGTGGCAGCGGCCACGAGCCGATGCACGGCGGTCTGGTGGGCAAGGGGATGCTGGATGGCGCCTGCCCCGGTGAGATTTTTACCTCCCCGACGCCGGATCAGATGTACGAGTGCGGTCAGGCGGTTGATGGCGGCGCGGGCGTGCTGTTTCTGGTGAAGAACTACACGGGTGATGTGCTCAACTTCGAGACCGCGGTCGAGCTGCTGCATGGCGATGGGGTCAAGGTTGGCTTCTCGTTGATCGATGACGACGTGGCAGTCAAAGACAGCCTCTATACCGCCGGTCGTCGTGGCGTCGCCACCACAGTACTGTGCGAGAAACTGGTGGGGGCCGCTGCCGAAGCGGGCTATGACCTGACCCGCTGCGAGGCGCTGGCCCGTCGCATCAACAACCAGAGCCGCACCATTGGCGTTGCCATGCATGCCTGCACCGTGCCTGCCGCTGGCAAGCCCTCCTTCACCCTGGCAGACAACGAGATGGAGTTTGGCGTGGGTATCCACGGTGAACCCGGCATCGAGCGCCGCCCCTTCACCGACCTCAATACCCTGGTGGACGACATGTTCGCGGAGCTTGCGGACAACACCCCCTATGGCCGCACCCTGCGCCACTGGGACAGAGCCTCCGGCAGCTGGCAGGAAGAGCACTCCTTTATCGAGCCCCTCAACAAGGGTGACCGAGTTATCGCGCTGGTCAACAGCCTCGGCGGCACCCCGATTTCAGAGCTGTATGGTGTCTATGGCCGCCTCGCCACCCTGTGCGAAGAGGCGGGCATCCATCTGGTACGCAACCTGATCGGCCCCTACTGTACCGCCCTCGACATGACCGGCATCTCCATCACCCTGCTCAAGGTGGATGATGAGCTGATGACCCTGTGGGATGCCCCCGTTCACACCCCCGCCCTGCGTCGCGGTTGCTAAGGAGCCTTTACTCTCATGCTAAGCAAACATCACATCGTCAACTGGCTGCTCGACTGCGAACACATCTTTACCGAGCAGCGTGACTACCTCACCGCGCTGGATACCGATATCGGCGACGGAGACCACGGCCTCAATATGCAGCGCGGTTTTACCAAGGTGGCCGAGAAGCTGCCTGCCGTGGCGGACAAAGACATCGGTCAGGTGCTGAAAACCACCGGTATGACGTTGCTCTCCTCGGTCGGCGGCGCCAGTGGCCCGCTCTACGGCACCTTTTTTATCCGGGCGGCGGCCAGCACCGACGCCTGCCAGAGCCTGAGTCTCAGTCAGTTGTGCAAAATGCTCAGTGACGGGGTCGAGGGGATCGTCTCCCGCGGCCGCGCCGAGCCGGGCGACAAAACCATGTGCGACGCCTGGTGGCCCGCACTGGCCGCCCTGCAACAGGCACAGCAGCAAGCGCTGTCGCTCAATGATGCGCTGGATAAGGCGGTGGCGGCTGCCGCAGCCGGTACCGAGGCCACCATCCAAATGCAGGCCCGCAAGGGGCGCGCCAGCTATCTTGGCGAGCGCAGCATAGGCCATCAGGATGCCGGGGCCACCTCGACCCTGCTGCTGCTGACCGCCCTGCGTGACAGAGCGAGGTTGTAGCATGATCGGAATCGTAGTTGTCTCTCACAGCGCCATACTGGCGGCCGGCTTGAAAGCCCTGGCCGACCAGCTCGGTAGCCCGGCCAAGTTGCTGCTGGCGGCCGGGGTCGATGACCCCGACCACCCCATAGGCACCGATGCCATCGCGGTGATGAGTGCGATAGAAGAAGCAGATGACGGCAGCGGCGTGCTGGTGCTGATGGATTTGGGCAGCGCCCTCCTCAGCGCCGAGACCGCCCTCGAACTGCTGCCCCCTGAGTTAAGTGCCCGGGTGCGGCTCTGCCCCGCCCCGCTGGTCGAGGGCACCCTGGCCGCCGTGGTGGCGGCCGGTTCCGGGATGACGCTGGATGAGGTCGCCGCCGAGGCGCTCGGCGCGCTGGGCCCGAAACAGGCGATGCTGCCTGCCACCACTGTGCAGGCCGCTACTGAGACAGCCTCCGTTAGCGACGATGGCTGGCTGCGCTGCGAGGTGGTGGTGGATAACCCCCACGGCTTGCATGTGCGCCCCGCCGCCCGACTGGTAGCCGCCCTCAAGCCCTTTGCCGCTGAACTCAAGCTGCAAAAGGGGGATAAAGAGGCCAACCCCCGCAGCCTGACCCGGCTCACCATGCTCAACGTGCGTCAGGGAGACACCCTCGCCCTGCTGGCGCGCGGGGAGGATGCCACCGCCGCATTGACCTGCTTCCAACAGCTGGCCGCCGAGCGTTTCGGCGACTGACGCTGCACGCCTACCCGTTTCCAAGCGCGGCACCGACCGAATGGGCCAGCTGCCGCGCAACTGTCGTGCAAGTAAAGACGAAGGACTCCCCGGCACTGCCGCCCCTTCGCCCCTGTTAGTTTCAAAAGAAGTCTTATGAACTAGAGAGAGGGATAAAAAATGGATCGCATCATCATCAGCCCCAGCAAATACGTGCAAGGCAACGGGGCCCTCGCCAATATTGGCAACTACGTCAAGGCGCTCGGCACCAAGCCGCTCATTCTGGCCGATGCCTTGGTCACCAAGCTGGTTGGCGACACGGTTGCCACCAGCTTCCACAGTGTGGGCATCACACCCGAGTTCGACTGTTTCAACGGCGAATGCTCCCGCCCCGAGATCGACCGGCTGATGGCCCGCTGCAATCAGACGCCGTTTGACGTCATCATCGGCATCGGCGGCGGCAAGACGCTGGATACCGCCAAGTCGGTCGCCTTCTACCAGAAGGTGCCGGTGGTCATAGTGCCCACCATCGCCTCCACCGATGCGCCCACCAGCGCACTGGCGGTCATCTACACCCCACAAGGGCAGTTCAGCGAATACCTGATGATCCCGACCAACCCCAACATGGTCATCATGGATACCGGCGTGGTCTCCCGCGCACCGGTGCGGCTGTTGGTCTCCGGCATGGGGGATGCGCTCTCCACCTATTTCGAGGCGCGCGCCAACAAGGTTTCCGGTTGCCAGACCATGGCAGGTGGCGCTTCCACGCTGGCGGCGCAGGCCATCGCCGAGCTCTGCTACAAGACCCTGCTGGCCGACGGCTACAAGGCCAAGCTGGCGGTGGAGCAGGGGCTCTGCACCAAGGCGGTGGAGAACATCATCGAGGCCAACACCTACCTGAGCGGTATCGGCTTCGAGAGCAGCGGGCTGGCCGCCGCCCACGCCATCCACAACGGCCTGACCCAGCTCGCCGAGTGTCACCACCTCTACCACGGTGAGAAAGTGGCGTTCGGTACCCTGGTGCAACTGGTGCTGGAGAACGCCCCGATGGCGGAGATCGAGACAGTGCTGGGTTTCTGCCGCTCAATCGGCCTGCCGACCAACCTGCATATGATGGGGGTCAAGGAGCTGGATATGGCGCGCCTGATGGCGGTGGCCAAAGCCTCCACCGCCGAAGGGGAGACCATCCACAACATGCCGTTCAAGGTCACTGCCGAGGATGTGCTGGCGGCCATCGTCACCGCCCACCAGCTGGGGCTATAACCGCGTCACGGCTGACCTTGCCATATAAAACGGCCCCGCAACTGCGGGGCCGTTTCGTTTTCTGCGGGCCGGTTGGCGATGGCTCGGATCGCCGTCAGCCGTGATAGTCGGTGGGATCGATCTCGAGCAGCTTGAGCCGCCGCCACAGGGTAGTGCGACTGATGCCAAGATGCTGGGCCATCTGGCTCACCTGTCCCTTGCAGGCGTGGGCGCAGCGCAAGATGGCTTGGCGCTCCAGCTCCGCCAGGGTGAGCAGCGGTTGCCCCACCACCTCATCCGCCACCAACTGATAGCCGTGGCGAATGGCAGCGGGCAGCGCTTCCGGCGGGATCAGCCCCTGACCGGCATGAAGCAGCGCATGCTCGACCGCGCTGCGCAGCTCCCCCAGATTGCCGGGCCAGGGATAGGCGAGCAGACAATCGAGGGCCGCTGGGCTGAACTGGCGCACCGGCTCGCGCCCCTGCGCCGCCAGTTGCTGGC
>NZ_CAWNYS010000258.1:0-1871 GCF_963878295.1 Aeromonas sp. HMWF014
GGGTAGGGATAGGCTCTCCTTCTCCTGCATCAAGTCCTGCCAGATAGGCACGGGATTGCGCCGTCAGCACGCCGCCGCCGTTCGTGCAACGCTCCAGTCGCCGGTCGTGAAATACCCACAGCTCGCCGTCAGCCTGCTGTACGTCTATCTCTATGGCCTGGGCTCCCAGTGCCAGTGCCAGCCGAATGGCCTTGAGGGTATTTTCCGGCGCCAGCCCGCTGGCTCCGCGATGGGCGATGATCTGCATGATATGGCTCCTGTTGCACCCTGCTCAGGCGCGGCTCAGTCGAATGTCGATCTGCTGGTGCGGCAGCCCCAGCCCCTGTTGTTGCAGCTTCTCCAGCACCAGCGAGTGCACCTCGTGAGTGATGGGCATGCGGTGATCCATGCTGTTCACATAGATCCGGATCTCGTAGATCAGCGCCGAGTCGGTAAATTCGATCAGAAATACCTCGGGGGAGGGGGTCTCCAGCACCAGAGTGGAGGCCCGGATCGACTCTTCCAGAATGGTCTGTATTCGCCTTGGCTCCTGGGTCAGGCCGATGCGGATGCGCAGCCGTACCCGGGTGATGGCATCGGACAGGGACCAGTTGATGAACTGCTCCGTGATGAACGCCTTGTTGGGGACGATGATCTCCTTGCGATCCCAATCCACTATGGTGGTGGCGCGGGTCTTGATCTTGGTCACTGTGCCGGTCAGCTCGCGGATGGTGACGGTATCGCCGAGCCGGATCGGTTTCTCGAACAGAATGATGAGACCGGAGACGAAGTTGGCGAAGATCTCCTGCAGGCCGAAACCGAGGCCAAGAGAGAGTGCCGCTACCATCCACTGCGCCTTGGACCAGTCGATGCCGAGGATGGAGAAGCCGCTCAGCGCCCCCACCACCAACACTATGTATTTGGTGACAGTGGTGATGGCAAAGCCGGTGCCGGGGGAGAGGCTCAGGTGCTGGAGCAGGGTCAGTTCCATCAGGCCCGGCAGGTTGCGGGCCGTGACCACGGTCAGGATGAAGGTAAATGCCGTCAGCATCAGATCCTGCAAGGTGATGGCGGAAAGTTGTTCTATGCCGCCAATCTTGTTGGTGACCTGCCACACCTCGATGCTGCGCAGGAAGCTGAACGCCGAGTTGAGTTCGGACCACTGCACCACCACCAGCATGGTGAAGCCCAGCATCAGCAGGGTGCGCACCAGCCCCAGCGACTGGGCACTGATGGTCTCGAGATCCAGCTCGGTATCTTCCACCACGTCAGGGATCTCCGAGCTGAGATCGTCGTGGCCCTCTTCCCGGCCACGCTGGGCCACTATCTCTGCGCGCTTGATCTTGGCCCGTTCGAAAGCGAGACGGCGGCGCTGGATCAACATCCAGCGGTGCGCCAGATAGTAGATGAGCAGGCAGCCCAGCCCCATCAGCAGGCTCAGCTCCAGCTGGCGCAGCAGAATGCGCGAGGTGTAGAAATAGCCGAGCAGTGAGCCTATCACCGCCAGCAGCGGGGCCATCATCAGGCTGTTCCAGATGAAATGGTGCAGCAGGTGGGGCTTGCTCATGTCGGCTTGGCCCCAGGTTAGCGGTAGCCGCTCCCGGTTGAGACGGGCGAAGAACAGCAGCAGCCAGAGGGCGCCGAGGATGAAGGCCATCCGGCCGAGGGAGTCGTAGAAGGCGTGATCCTGATAGCTGTTGGCCATCCCCTGCACGAAGAAGCTTGGGATGATCACCAGCAGCAGGGTGCGAAACTGGCCCCACACCTTCTGTACTCGCTCCTTCTGCCAGCGAAAATGCAGGATCAGGATCCCCTTCTCGAGCGTCAGGTGACGTGCCATCAAGAGTGCCAGCAGCAGGAACCAGATCTCGCCGAGGCCGCGGGCCACCGCC
>NZ_CAWNYS010000259.1:0-4668 GCF_963878295.1 Aeromonas sp. HMWF014
CCTTATTACTTATCATAATGATTTTTAACGAATTTGTCTTTATTGTACCGATCTTTTCCACGCAGGATCCCGGCTTGGAATAGTTGTCCAAGGGTTTACTCATGCTGTTGCACACAGTTATCCACAGAAATCTTGGATAACTGGCGCAATGTGGTGATAGTGGGGGTGTTGTTACAAAAAAATGTGAAACGGCAGCGATTTTTGCTGCGATGGCAGGGCAGATAGTGTGCCACTCCTGTGGATAAATTATCCGTGGTGGATCTTTGAGCAGACGAACTTGTTCACAATCAGGATCCCGGATCTTTGGCCGGGAAAGACATGGATCTTGATCCAGCACCATGCATATAACGCATTGTATTTAAATGAATGTTTGGTTTGATAAACCATACCGCATGCTGGTTCCTTGAGTAGAGCAGATAAACAAAACTACTGTATATACCCGCTTGCTCACAGGCTTATACACAGTCTGGGTGGGCAACTTGCGGGGTTTGATCCTTGGATTTGTTTATAAGTCGGCTTGAAATTGAAAGTTATTCATGAGTGGGGGATTGCAGTCCTTGTTTGCTGCCACGGGGTGAATGTGGAACAATCTCCTTATAGATTCAGCCTTTATAAGGTGATCACGTGATAGATGGCGACGGGTTTCGTCCCAATGTCGGAATCGTGATCTGTAACCGTGACGGGCAAGTATTGTGGGCTAAGCGCTATGGGCAGCACTCCTGGCAGTTTCCGCAGGGGGGAGTTGATGACGGTGAGACGCCTGAGCAGGCCATGTATCGTGAGCTGTATGAGGAGATAGGCCTCAAGCCCGAGGATGTGACCATCATGGCCACCAGTCGCAACTGGCTGAAGTACCGCTTACCCAAACGCCTTGTTCGTTGGGACAGTTCACCGGTCTGTATTGGCCAAAAACAAAAATGGTTCTTGCTACAACTGGATCCTGACAGGGAGTCCAGAATCCAGTTCGGTTGTCATGGTCACCCCGAGTTTGATGATTGGCGTTGGGTCAGCTTCTGGTATCCGGTACGCCAGGTTGTCTCTTTCAAGCGAGAAGTCTATCGACGGGTGATGAAAGAGTTTGCTCCGCTGGCGATGCCAGTGCCCGTGGTGCAAGTTAATCGGAAAGATGGGCGGCGCAACCGCTCTCGCTAAGGAGCACACCTAGTTGCTGACGGAACTCAGACGCATCGTCGAAAGCATGGCCGAAGCCAACACCTTGGAGCTGGCCCTGCAGGCATTGGTCAGTCAGACCCGGCTGGCTATGATGGTGGACTGCTGTTCCGTCTATGTTTCTGAACCGGACATGCGCCGCTACCGGCTGGCCGCGACCGATGGTCTGGCCGAGTCGGCGGTGGGCAAGGCGATCCTGCCATTTGAGCAGGGTATAGTCGGTCTGGTGGGTCAGCGGGAAGAGCTGATCAACTTGGCTGATGCCCCCTCCCATCCCAGTTTCAAATTTCTGCCCGATGTCGCCGAAGAAGCGTTTCGATCCTTCCTTGGCGCCCCCATCATGCATCAGCGCCAAGTGGTGGGCATTTTGGTGGTGCAGCAGAAGGAGTGTCGCCTTTTTGATGAGGGGGAGGAGTCCTTCATGGTCACGCTGGCGGCTCAGCTGGCGGCCCGCATCGCCCAGGCGCAAGCCAAGGGGTGGTTGCAGAAGACCGACTGGAGCAAGCCGCTGCGCGGTATCGCCGGGGCCAGCGGTATTGCCATGGCCAAAGCCTGGGTGTGGCGGCCCCGCAAGGAGCTCAGCTCCATCACTCCACGCAAGGATGAGGAGCACGCCAAGCAGCTGGAGCGGCTGAACGTGGCGGTGGAAGAGGTACGCCACGATCTGGAGAGTCTGGCACTGCGGTTTCGCGAGAGCTACGGCGAGGATTCGGTTGCCATCTTCGACATTTATCTGCATCTGCTCAACGATCCCGGTTACATCAAGCCCATCCGCAACAAGGTGAGCAAGGAGCACTGGACGGCCGTGTCGGCGGTCAAGCTCATCAGCGACCGACTGATCGACCAGTTCAAGGGGATGAAGGATCCCTACCTGCAGGAGCGCTCCACCGATGTGAAGGACATAGCCCAGCGGCTTATCAGCCGGCTGGTGCAGAATGAACCGGAACATATCACGGTCGGCGAGCCCGTGGTGTTGGTGGCCGACGAGGTGACGGCCACCATACTTGCCGAGGTGCCGAGGGAATTCCTGACCGGGGTGGTCTCCCTCAAGGGCGGTACCAACTCCCATGCCGCCATTTTAGCCCGTGCCATGGGGGTCGCGGCTATCATGGGGGTGGATCTGCCGCTCGGCGACATCGGCGGTCGCATGCTGGTGGTCGACGGCTACAGCGGCGATCTCTTCATCGAGCCCAATCAGGTGATCCTGACCGAGTATCGGCAACTGCTCAACGAGGAGCGGGCGCTCGATACCCTGGTGCGCAGCGTCGACAGTCAGCCATCGGAAACCGCCGATGGCACCCCTGTCTCCTTGCTGCTCAACGCTGGCCTGAGTGCCGACACCGAGATCTCCCTCAATCATCTGGCAGACGGGGTTGGGCTCTATCGCACCGAGATCCCCTTCATGCTGCAGGACAGCTTCCCCTCCGAGTGGGAGCAGACGGCGCGCTATCGCGGCATTCTGGAAACCTATCGCAATCGTCCTGTGTGCATGCGCACGCTGGACGTGGGGGGAGACAAGCAGCTGCCCTATTTCCCCATCGTCGAGGAAAATCCCTTCCTTGGCTGGCGGGGGATCCGGCTCACTCTGGATCACCCCGAACTGTTTCTGGTCCAGCTCAAGGCCATGCTACGAGCGAGCGAAGGGCTGGACAACCTGGCCATCATGCTGCCGATGATCAGCAGTGTCAGCGAAATCAGGGCTTCCCGTCGGTTGCTGGATCAGGCCTGGCGAGAAGTGTCGGAAGAGGCGGCCAGCCGCGATGCGGTGATCCGCTACCCCAGCCTGGGAGTGATGATAGAGGTGCCGTCCGCCCTCTATATACTGCCCGAGATGGCGCCGCTCATCGACTTCTGGTCGGTGGGCAGCAATGACCTGACGCAATACCTGCTGGCGGTGGACCGCAACAATGCCCGCGTCGCCAACATCTACGACGCTTTCCATCCTGCGGTGATCCGCGCCCTGCAGCAGCTGGTTGATGCCTCCCATCGCTACCAGAAGCCGGTGTCGGTTTGTGGCGAACTGGCCGGCGATCCGGTCGGTGTGCTTTTGTTGCTGGCCATGGGCTATCGCCGCTTCAGTATGAACACCCACAATATCGCCAGGATCAAGTACGTGCTGCGTCAATCGACCCTGAGCGAGCTGACCGCGCTGATGGCCGACGGCCTCAAGCACGACAATCCTCACGTGCTGCGCGGCCTGTTCGCCCGCTACCTGGAAGAGCACGGTCTGGGCGGCTTGCTGCGGGCCGGTCACAAAACGAAACAGACTGATTGATAATCATGCCTTGTCCCTGCTGACGAATGATCGGAAAATGCGACTTTTCTTATGACTGGGGCCGCATATGCAGCACGATGGATATTGGGTTTTCTCGCAGGTTGATCCTGTCGCATTCAGTTTGGGGCCACTATCGGTACGCTGGTACGGTCTCATGTACCTGTTTGGTTTCGCTTTTGCTATGTGGCTGGCGGGGCGTCGCGCGGACGCACAGAACAGCGGCTGGACCCGCAACGAGGTCTCTGACCTGCTGTTTTATGGCTTCCTCGGGGTGATCCTGGGTGGTCGGGTCGGTTACGTGCTGTTCTACAACTTCGACATGTTCTTGGCCGACCCCCTCTACCTGTTCAAGATCTGGACCGGCGGCATGTCGTTCCACGGTGGTCTGATCGGGGTTATCACCGCGATGATCTGGTTTGCCCACAAGACCAAGCGCCACTTCTTCACCGTGGCCGACTTTGTGGCACCGCTCATTCCGTTTGGTCTCGGTGTTGGCCGGATTGGCAACTTCCTCAACGGCGAGTTGTGGGGCCGGGTCACCGATGTGCCCTGGGCCATCATCTTCCCGGAGGCAGGCCCCGAGCCGCGCCATCCCTCCCAGCTCTACCAGTTTGCACTGGAAGGGGTGGTGCTGTTCATCATCCTCAACCTGTTTTGGCGCAAGAACCCGCCCCGTGGTGCCATCTCAGGCATGTTCTTGCTGTTCTACGGCCTGTTCCGCTTCCTGGTGGAGTTTGTGCGCCAGCCGGACAGCCAGCTGGGTCTCTATTTCCAGGAGATCAGCATGGGCCAGATCCTCTCCACCCCGATGATTATCGCCGGTGCCCTGATGATTTGGGCCGCCTACAAGCGCCCGCAGTTATTTGGTAATAGGGTGAAGGAGGCAAAGCAATGAGAGCCTGCCTCGTTCTTATGCAGAATAACCTGCCCCAAGATGCCTGCGGTAGCGTGAAGATGTTTGGTAATGCCGTGAAGGAGGCGAAGTAATGAGAGCTTATCTCGACCTGATGCAGAAAATCCTCGATGAGGGCACCGTCAAGTCAGACCGTACCGGCACCGGTACTGTCTCCCTGTTCGGCCATCAGATGCGCTTCAATCTGGCGGAGGGTTTTCCGCTGGTCACCACCAAGAAGTGCCACCTGCGCTCCATCATTCACGAGTTGCTCTGGTTCCTCAACGGCGACACCAACACTGCCTATCTGAAAGAGCACGGCGTCAGTATC
>NZ_CAWNYS010000260.1:0-3686 GCF_963878295.1 Aeromonas sp. HMWF014
TGAACTCGGGCGGCGGTGCCGGTTCGGGGTCGGGGTGGGCCGGCAAATCCCCCCTGGGCCCCTTGGGGGTGAGTGTTCCTCCCATACCCAAAGTGCCGCTCAGTCCTGCCCAGCTTGCGACCATGAAGAGTGCCGCACCTTTCTGTGAGGAGTGTGAGAAGTGCAAGGAGGGCGGTTGTGAAATCTGATGCTATGTCGCTTGCCGAGTGGGTGGCGGAGCAAACTAGCCCACTCTATGCCGTACTGGCAGGGGCCAGCGATGCGGCGCCCTTGCAGCACTACTATCAGCTTGATGGCCGTCAAACTCCGCGCGGACTCTATCTTGGTACCCCCTATCACGACTGGCTCCCCGTGATGCCCTATCTGGTCGCGTTGGACAAGGAGAGTCCTTTTATCGAGTGGGCTGAGACGACCGATGCTCGCGATTGGGGATTTATTCTGGCGACAGCGCAACCTGTTGGCACCCTCTATGGTCATTTTCAGGGGCTGACCCAGATCTGGCATCAGGGGGACGCCGTGTTCTTTCGCTATTGGGATGGTGTGTATATGTCTGCCATCGCCTCGCAGCTTGGTGATGGCATGACGACGCTGTTGCCGCAACTGGATGCGATGTGGTGCCAGGGCAATGCATTTTCATGGGGCCCATCGGAGCCCTGCGCTGCACGTCCGTTTCCCTGGTGGGAACTTCCTCCCGCTATCGCAGCCGCGTTGGCCGGGCAAGATACAGGTCCCCTTATCAACAACCTGATGCAACAGTTGGCAGATCAGAATGGCCAGCTTTACTGGTCTTTTCCCGAGGCCAATCTCAGGTGCAAAATCGCCCGTTTCATTTCCCGTAGTCCATCCCCTGATATCGATCTATTTCCAGCGCTGGAAGCGGCGCTGCTCAACGAGGTTCAAGCATGAGTAATGCCGGCCAGGCCGTCTTCACCCAGGTGATCGCCGATTATCGTAATACCCTGACTGAGTACCGCAAGGATGCCGAGAGTTTCTTTCTGGGCGACATGCTCGGTATGGACATGGAGCAGACCATCAAGGTTGGTGACAAGACGATAAAAGCCTCATCAAGCAGCAAGAAGGCGCAATCCGTGGTGACGCAGTGCCCGTTGAGCGGCACCTTGCGGCTGGTCCATCTGTTTGAATCCGTGCGCTTCATTCCCATCGGTAACACCCCTTACAAGGTGGAAGCGGGCAAGATGGTTCGTGGACGTTTTGTCAGTGAGGGGGTCGTGGATGAGGGAACTCTGGATGCCAAGGGGATTGCCGAAGTCGGTAAGCTGACTCCGGGCCAGTCCTATCAGGTCACCTTCTATCCCAATGTGAAGAAGAGCGATCTGGACGGGTTATTTAGCTCATACCAGACGGTGCAGGCTGATTTGGCTGCCTGGTTGGAGCGCGAGTGGGCCTCGACCCATCAACCTGCATGGGTTAATTATCAACGCAATGGCGGTGGTGGCGTTGCAGTTGCCGCCGGAGTGTTGCGTGGGATTGGTGGTGCGCTTGCCTCGGTATGGGATGATTTAACCGGTCTGTATGATTTATTGGCTGATCCAATGGGTAATGCCGAAAAACTGCTGAAATTCGGGGTAAATGCGGCCGATGTGGCACAAGCGGGAGCAGAGAAGATCGAGAGCGCCATGTTGGTGCTGCAAGATGAGGCGTTGATCTATCTCTATGTTAATGCACTGGTGAGCTGGTTAAAGATGCTCCCACCGGATGAGCTGGTGGAGTTTGGTACCCAGGCGGTGGTCACTGTGCTGTTTGATGTGTTGGTTGGGGTAGTATTGACCGGTGGCGCCGGGATTGCCGTCCGCTATGGTACCAAGGCGGTGACCACCATAACCAGGGCGGCCAAGCAGCAGGCTCGGATGGCCAAGCTGGCGGCAACATTAATCGCCATGTCAAAAAAGCACAACCTGGTAGCTCATATCGATGTAGCCAAGCCGGTGTTGGTGACGGGTGTGGCGCCGTTGAATCCGCTTAAAAAAGCCGATCTGAAGCTGATCGACAGAGAAGCTCCGACGCTTGTAGAAAAAGCGACGGCCGAGACCCGTAGGCACAAGTCACACACCACCATCGAGCAGGTTGGTGGTACTTCAGATGCCTCTAAACCCTCAACCAACGCCGCTGGTCATGCCAGCCAGACTGAAGCCAAAACCTGCAAGAACAACTGCCCTGTGTCCATGGTCACCGGCGAGGAGTTGCTGGCGCTGGAGGATGCCCATCTGCCGGGCATGCTGCCGTTTACCTTTGGTCGCCTCTATCGCACGTCAGCTGTTGAGCGTTCCTGTGGCATGGGGGCGGGGTGGAGTCATGCGCTGGCCCATCGGCTCGAACGTCACGGAGATAGCCTGACCTGGTGGGACCAGGAGTCTCTTGCTATCGAGTTGCCGATGCCTTCGGCAACCAGACCCATGATCACCAACCAGTTGTCAGAGGCGGCCGTTTATCTGGGGGATGAGCCTGACGAGGTGATAGTAGCCAAGGCGGGATCGCCCTTCCTGCATTTCACCTGGCATGGCAAGACAGGCCGTCTGACGGCCATGTCGGATCTTTATGGCAACCGGCTCACTATCCGTGCCGATGAGCAGGGGCGCCCCTGCTGGATAGAAAACGAGGGCGGTCTGGCTCTTCGCATTGTCTATCAAAAGGCATATCTGGCCGCTGTCGAATTACAGCATTTTGACGGTATTAACTGGCAGCCAGAAGCGACCTTGCAACGTTATTACTATGACGATGCAGGGCACCTGGTGGTAGCTGAAAACGGGGCCGGTGAGTGCGAACGTTACCGCTATCGCCCTGATGGGGTGATCCTGGAGCGCCGACTGGCGGGCGGCGCAGGGTTCTTCTGGGAGTGGGAGCGGGAAGGGAAGCTGGCGCGCGCGGTGCGCCACTGGAGTGATGTTGCCCGTTTTGATGTCAGCTACACCTGGGATGATGACAAGGGTGAAGTGACGGTCAGCAATGCGGATGGCAGTCAGGAGGTGTACCAGCATGACAGCAACGCCCGGCTGATCCGTCAGCAAGATCCCGACGGCGCGGTCAGCGAGTTTGTCTATAACGACAAGGGTCAGAAAGTGCTGGCCCGCGATGCGCTGGGGAGCGAAACCCGTTACCACTATGACGAAGCGGACTTGCTGGAGTGCGAGATTGCTCCCGATGGCAGTCAGACCGCCTATCACTATTGGGATGGTCGGGTTCGCAAGGTGGTGCAGGGGGATCGTGAGTGGCGTTTTGAACGCAACGAGCAAGGGGATGTGATTGCAAGACGGGATCCCCTTGGCCGGGAGACTCGCTACAGCTATAACGCGCAAGGCAAGCTCAGCACCGTGGTGCAACCCGATGGCAGCCGCATCGAACTGGGCTGGAACCGCCTTGGGCAGCTGATTGAGGAGAAGGGTGCCAACGGTGGTGTGACCCGCTGGCGCTATGACGAGCGGGGTCGCCAGATAGTACGGCGGGACCCGCGTGGCGCGATTACCCGTTATGAATGGAATGCGGCAGATCGCTTGCAAGCCGTGTATCTGCCTGGTGGTGGCATCCGCCGCTTCGAATATAACGCCTACGGCAAGGTGATGGCCGAGTGGGACGAGCTGGGCCGCGAGACTCGCTACGAATATCACCCCGGCCTGCATTTGGTGAGCCGCCGCATCAACCCCGATGGCAGTGAGCTTAAGTATCGCTAC
>NZ_CAWNYS010000261.1:0-10583 GCF_963878295.1 Aeromonas sp. HMWF014
GTAACTTGCTGTATTTACAGCCTTGTCAGGGTAGGAAAGCCACATAAATGGGGGTAGGGTTAAGTCTGGCTCCGGGAGGCGACTCATGCTCAATTACCGATTGCTCCAACAACTGGCACCGCTCAACTTCAGGGATGAACGCAAGACTGAGCACCTGCCCGACTATCTCGACCGGGTCGCGCCGCGTGTGCCCTTCATTCCCCACAACGTGCTTTCCCAGTGGATTTATCGCCATTGGCGCGGATTTGAGTCTAACTGGAGCTTTCTCGACCTCGCCCGTCACCGGTTCGAGTGCGAACAGTGGCCCACCAGCCGCATCCTAGCCCAGACAGGATCGCGTCACATGGAGGTGATCGACCGCTGGGGCGAGATGCTGCGCCACAACCGTTACGTACGCCGCTCCTGGATCGGCGAATACATGCTGACCCAGGGCACCTGGTCCGAACCCATCATAGTGCTGGCCACCGCGCCGGATAGCCGTTATCCGGACGGACAGCTGCTACCGCAACCCTATTGCCTGCTGGAAGGACACCACAGACTCGCCTATCTGCGCTGCATGGCCGACGATGCCCTGCCCCTGCAAATGGAGCACAGCGTGTGGGTTTGCCGACCCGTTCACGACGCTTAAACGTTTTTCCGCGCAAATCTTGCCTTTGAAATAAATTTTTGACAATTCAAAATACGACTCTATAATCTGTCCGGTTTTGAAAAAGGTCGAGACGAAACGATGCAGTTTTTGATTCAGAAAACAGCCTTGCAGACGGGTGGAGCGCACCAGAGCAGCCCCGTTGTTTCCAGTTCCCGACCCACAGACCCCCAATTATTTTTAAAAAAAGCCCCTGTTTCAGGGGCTTTTTTTTGTGCCCGAAAAACCTTCATTGATGTCAAAGGGAATGCAGACGATGACCAATCCACTCTATAAGAAACATGTCATCTCCATTTCGGACCTGACCCGGTCCGACATGGAACTGGTGGTCGCAACCGCACAGCGGTTGAAGGCCGAGCCCGACACCCGCCTGTTGAAAGACAAGCTGGTTGCCAGCTGCTTCTTCGAAGCGTCCACCCGCACCCGCCTCTCCTTCGAGACCGCGGTTCAGCGTCTGGGTGGCAACATCATCGGCTTCGCCGACGGTGGCAACACCAGCGCCAAGAAAGGCGAGACCCTGGCCGACTCCATCAAGATCATCGGCTCCTACTCGGATGCCGTGGTGATGCGCCACCCGAAAGAAGGTGCCGCCCGTCTGGCCTCCGAGTTCTCCCGCGTGCCGGTCATCAACGGCGGTGACGGTTCCAACCAGCATCCGACCCAGACCCTGCTCGATCTCTTCTCCATTCATGAGACGCAAGGCAAGCTCGATGGCCTCAACGTGGCCTTCGTCGGCGACCTCAAGTACGGTCGCACCGTCCACTCCCTGGCCCAGGCCCTCAGCCTGTTCAACTGCCGCTTCTTCTTCATCTCCCCGGAGGCGCTGGCGATGCCGGACTACATCTGCGAAGAGCTGGAAGAGAAGGGCATACGGTTCAGCGTGCACGAGACCATGGAAGAGGTGATGCCGGAGCTCGACATCCTCTACATGACCCGGGTCCAGAAAGAGCGCTTCGACGAGACCGAGTACAAGCACATGGCCGCCAAGTTTGTGCTGGAGCTGGCCACCCTGGAAGGGGCCAAACCCACCATGAAGATCCTGCACCCCCTGCCCCGCGTCGACGAGATTGATGTGGCGGTCGACAAGACTCCCCATGCTTACTACTTCCAGCAAGCGGAAAACGGGGTCTACGCACGCCAGGCACTGCTGGCTCTGGTACTGAACGAAACCGTCTAAGGGAAAAGGGGAACACCATGTCCGAGAAGAATCAACTGCAAGTCGAAGCCATCCGTCACGGCTCCGTCATCGACCACGTCCCCGCCGGCCAGGGCATCAAGATCCTCAAGCTGTTCCAGCTGATCGAGACCCAGGAGCGGATCACCGTCGGTTTCAACCTGAAATCCGGCGCGCTGGGCAAGAAGGATCTCATCAAGATAGAGAACACCCGCCTGACCGCAGAGCAGGCCAACCAGCTGGCCCTGTTCGCCCCCAAGGCAACCGTCAACATCATCGAAGACTTCGCCGTGGTGAAGAAGCATCAGCTGGAACTGCCGGAGTTCATCACGGGCGTGTTCCACTGCCCCAACTCCAACTGCATCTCCCACAACGAGCCGGTAGACAGCTACTTCCGGGTTAGGGAGGTGAAAGGTGTGGTGCGCATGAAGTGCAAATACTGCGAGAAGTCCTTCACCCAGGATATTGTCAGCGAACGTTACTGATATCTGAATGGGCCCTGTTGGGCCCATTTTTGACCCCTGTCACATCACGGATTCTCCGTTTAGCTATAATTTACCATTCTATAAAGGCTAAACATCGCTCATTCCCTGTCCCGCTCCTTTCTATCAGAACTTTTATCTATTAAAAGGCACTGATGGCAGATTTCGAGCGATAGCCTTCGGTCACAGTCAAAGGAAATCGCCGTGGTCAAAATCCTCAGTCGTCCCGTTGAACAAGAGCCCGACCTGGCCCAGCTGGGTGCCTGTCGCCAGATCATCGGTCAGCACTGCTACAGCACCCAGGAAGAGATCCGCCGCGAGTTGTCAGAGCGCGGCTTTGCCGACATCAGCCAGTCCACCATCTCCCGCCTGCTGCGCCGCCTCGGCGTCGCCAAAGCGCAAAATGCCAACGGCAAGAAGGTCTACACCCTGGTGGACGATCAGCTGGAACCTGCTGGCAGCACCCGCTCCATCCACGACATGGTGCGCGACGTGGTGCACAACCAGCAGATGGTGCTGGTCCACACCACCCCGGGCGCTGCGACCGTGGTGGCCCGCCTGCTTGATCGCAACGCCAATCCCGAGATCATGGGCGCCGTCGCTGGCAACGACGTGGTACTGGTCGCGCCACGCCATATCAGCCGCACCCGCCTGGCCCACGCGGCCGTGGTGCGTACCCTGGAGCAGGCCCGCTGACGTTCCGCCCCTGAATGCACAAGGCGACCCCTGGGTCGCCTCTTTGTTGCCGCACGCTCTATTTTTCTTGCTCTCTTTGCCTGTTCCTCCTTGCCTGACGTAGTGCCATCCTGGATGAGAGGGGTAGAGCAGGTGGCGCAAGACGCCGTGCCTGGCCATAAAAAACGGGAGCCCGCAGGCTCCCGTTTCATCTTGCTGGGCACTCCTTATGAGAGCAAGGCGCCCAGGCTAAGGCAGACCACGATCAGCACGGTCAGGATACCGAGCAGCGGTGCCACCCACTTCAGCCAGCGCACATAGGGCACCTTGGCGATGGCCAGCCCCCCCATGACCACGGCGGAGGTCGGGGTCACCAGGTTCACCAGACCGGAGGCAGACTGGTAAGCAGTCACCACCAGCTCGCGGCCCACGTTGGCGAAGTCGGCCAACGGCGCCATGATCGGCATGGTCAGCACGGCCAGACCGGAAGAAGACGGCACCAGGAAGGAGAGCACCAGCTCCAGCACGAACATCACGTTGATGAACACCACGGTAGAGAGGCCGGTCACTATCCCTTCTGCACTGTGCAATATGGTATGCGTGATCATGCCGTTGTCCATCACCACCACGATACCGCGGGCGATACCTATGATGAGGGCCACACCCAGCAGGTCGCGAGCACCGTCAATGAAGTTGGTGGTCAGCTCCTCTTCGCTCATGCGGGCGGTGACGCCGACAAGGATGGCAGCAGCCAGGAAAAGGCCGGAGATCTGCGCCATCCACCAGCCCAGCACAGCCACACCGTAGATCATCACGGCGAAAGCGGCGACGAAGATACCCAGCACTATCTTGCGAGTCAGAGTGAACTCCAGCATCTGGTCGCTCTTGTTGCCGAGGAAGTGGGCACGGTTCTCTTCCCACTTGTCAGCCACCAGGGATTTGCTGGGATCGTTGCGCACCATCTTGGCGTAACGCATGACGTAAGTAACACAGATCAACCAGCCAGCCACCAACATGGCAATGCGCAACCAGATACCGTCGGTAAAGGAGATACCGGCCGCGTTGGCGGCGATCACGGTGGCAAACGGGTTGATGGTGGAGCCCAGGGTACCGATACCGGCGCCGAGCAACACGGTCGCCGCGGCGACCACGGGGTCGAAGCGGGCGGCCATCATCACGGGCACCAGCAGGGTGTAGAAGGGCAGCGACTCTTCGGCCATGCCGTAAATAGTCCCCCCGGCAGCGAACAGCGCCATCAGGATCGGGATCATCCACTCTTCACGGCCACGCAGGCGGTAGGTCACACGCTCGATACCGGCGTCGATGGCGCCAGTCTTGGTCACAATGCCAAGAAAACCACCGATGATCAGGATAAACAGGGAGACGTCGATGGCACCTGCCTGATAGGTGTCATGGTTGTAGAGACCATCAATGGGTGCCAGCAGCACGTCGACTATCCCCTGGGGATTCGCCTCTACCAGCTTGTAGGTTCCGGTCACCGGCACTTCCTTGCCGAGGGCCTCATTCATGATCATGTCATATTTGCCGGCTGGCACTACCCAGCTCAGGGCGGCCACCAAGGCGATCAGTACAAACAGTATGGTGTAGGCTGATGGGAATTTGAATTTGGTCATGGTCCAGCTTCCTTCTGTGGTGTGGTATCCATGCAAGCTGCGGGTTGTAGGGTTAGAGGTATTATGCCGCCGTCACATGGTCGAAAAGCCGGGGGTTGCCCCCCGGCACCACTACTGCGACCTTAATCGCCCAGCGTAGCAACCATCACTGCCTTGATGGTGTGCATCCGGTTTTCGGCCTCGTCAAACACGATGCTGTGCTCGGATTCGAACACGTCCTCGGTCACTTCCAGACCTTTCATCCCATACTTGTCAGCCACTTCCTTGCCCATGGTGGTCTCATCATTGTGGAACGCCGGCAGGCAGTGCATGAACTTCACATCCGGGTTCTTGGTGGCGTTGATGACATCCATGTTGATCTGATACGGGGTCATCAGTTTCACCCGTTGATCCCACGCTTCTTTCGCTTCACCCATGGAGACCCAGACGTCGGTGTAGAGGAAGTCGGTGCCCAGCACACCCTCTTTCACATCCTCGGTCAGGGTGATGCGTGCGCCGGTCTCTTCGGCGATCAGGCGGCACTTGGCAACCAGATCCTCTTCCGGCCAGAAGGCTTTCGGAGCGACCAGACGGATGTCCATGCCCATCTTGGCAGCGCCGACCATCAGGGAGTTGCCCATGTTGTTGCGGGCATCACCCAGGTAGGCGAACTTGATTTGATCCAGACGCTTGCCCTTGCCGTGCTCCAGCATGGTCATGAAGTCGGCCAGGATCTGGGTCGGGTGGAATTCGTTGGTCAGGCCGTTCCAGACCGGCACACCGGCATGGGCGCCCAGCTCTTCGACTATCTCCTGGCCGTAGCCACGGTATTCGATGCCGTCATACATGCGCCCCAGTACCCGGGCAGTGTCCTTCATGGACTCCTTGTGACCAATCTGGGAACCGCTTGGGCCGAGATAGGAGACTTGCGCACCCTGGTCGAAGGCCGCCACTTCAAACGCACAACGGGTACGGGTGGAGGTCTTCTCGAAGATCAGGGCGATATTCTTTCCGCTTAGGTGCTTGCGCTCGTAGCCACCGTATTTGGCTTTTTTCAGGTCGATGGCCAAGTCGATCATGTATTGGATTTCGCGCGGGGTGAAGTCGAGCAGTTTCAGGAAGTTACGGTTACGCAGATTAAAAGCCATGATGAGTTCTCTCTATATTTGTTCAGACCAATTTGGGCAGTGTTATTGACTACGCATACACAATACAAAGTTGTTCAGGCCCCATTCGGGCAGTGGCTGACTAGGCATTCACGGTGCGGACAGCGACGATATTGGTGCCGGCCTCACCTTTGAGGATGGCCAGACCATCTTCCAGAGAACCGATACCGACCATGCCACCGGTCGCCTTGACGAATTCACAGGAGGCTTCGACTTTCGGTCCCATGGAGCCGGCATCGAACTTGACGCCAGCCAGTTCGGCCGGGCTGGTGACTCGCAGCGGGTGCTGGGTCGGTTTGCCCCAATCCAGGTAGACAGCATCGGCATCGGTCAGGATCAGCAGGGCATCGGCCTTGATCTGCTTGGCCAGGTAGGCGGCAGACATGTCCTTGTCGATGACGGCTTCGATACCGGTCAGGCACTGGCCATCCCAAGTCACAGGAATGCCACCACCACCGGTACAGATGATGAGGTGGCCCTGGGCTATCAGGGTTTCGATGGCATCACCTTCAACGATGCGCTGGGGCAACGGAGACGGCACCACGCGGCGGAAGAACTTGCCGTCGGCCTTGACCACCCAGTGCTTCTCTTCGGCAAGGGCGCGGGCTTCGGCTTCGTCATAGACGGGTCCGATAAACTTGGTCGGATTGGCAAATGCCGGATCCTGGGGATCGACCTGCACCTGGGTCAGCAGCGCGGTGACGTTGCGGCTCGGCATCAGGTTCTTGAGCTCCTGGATCAGCATGTAGCCGATCATGCCCTGGGACTCGGCACCCAGCACATCCAGAGGATAGGGGGCAACCTTGGTATAGGCGCTGTTTTGCAGGGCCAGCAGGCCGACTTGCGGGCCGTTGCCGTGCACCAGCACCACGTTGTACTCCTGAGCGATCAGAGCGATGGTCTTGGCGGCGGTGGCGATATTCTTGCGCTGGATATCCGCTTCAAGGGGCTCGCCACGACGAAGCAGAGCATTGCCACCCAGGGCGACGACGACAGTTGGTTTTTTCATGAGTGTTGATCTCGAGTCTTGGTATGTGTGGCGCCAGCCTCTGCCGGCGCCACGCCGTCTTGTTAGATGCCGTCACGTTCCATCGGGCAGCTCATGCAGCGGGCACCGCCGCGGCCACGACCCAGTTCTTCACCCGGAATGGGGAGCACTGTGATACCGGCCTTGTCATATTTCTCGTTGGTATAGGTGTTACGCTCATAACCCACGACTACGCCAGGACGCACTGTCAGCACGTTGTTGGCATCGTTCCACTGTTCGCGTTCGGCCTCGAAGCTGTCACCACCTGTGGTGATGAGCTTGAGCTGATCCACGCCCAGCGCCTTCTCGATGGCGGTCACGAAGTAACCCTCTTCCTTGATGTTCATGCCGGTGGCACCACCCGGAGTCAGGCTCCAGCAATTCACATCCTTGCGGATGACTTCCGGATAGACGGAGAAAGTATCTATATCCATGTGAGTCATGACGGTATCCAGGTGCATGCAGCTGCGGTGTTTCGGCAGTTCCATGGCGATGACCTGTTTGGCCTGACCGTGTTTGAACAGGCTGCGAGCCAGGTGCTCGACCCCTTGCGGCGTGGTGCGCTCGGACATGCCGATGAGCACGGCCCCACGGCCGATAACCAGTACATCACCCCCTTCGATGGTGGAGTTGTCGTAGTCACGATCCTCGTCACCGAAGTACTTGATGAAATCCTGACCGGCAAACTGCGGGTGCCAGCGGTAGATAGCCTTCACATGGTTGGTTTCGCGACGACGGGCCGCCTTGGCCATGGGGTTGATGGAGACGCCACCATAGACCCAGCAGGAGGTATCACGGGTAAAGAGGTGGTTGGGCAGCGGCTCTATGATGAAATCGGTCGGGGCGTGCATGCCCACTACCATGTTGACGCCGCTGTAAGGCATCTCTGAGTAGGTCAGGCCACCGGAGAGAATGCGCGCCAGTTCGCGGTGCGGCATGTCCGCCAAGAAGCAGCGCACGTCGTTGGCGAGGGAAGAGCCGAGGCGATAATCGGACACTTGATGTTGCAGCAGCCAGGTTTTGGCTTCCGGCACATCCAGCGTCTCGGCCAGCAGGTTAGTCAGCAGGAAAACGTCGACATTCTGATCGCGCAGTACCTGAGCGAATTTGTCGTGCTCCTGACCGGCGCGTTCAACCGACAGGACATCATCAAACAGCAGGTCCTGGCAGTTGGAAGGGGTCAGACGCTTCAGACTGAGGTTGGGGCGGTGCAACATGACACGGCGCAATTGGCCAACTTCAGAACCTACATAAAATTTGCTCATGATTATATTCCGTCTAGCAATGGTCCCTGCGAGTGATTGAATAGATTCCTTCTATTCATGCTCGTGGCTAAGGCGGGATATTCTTTATGTAGGGTACTCAGCTTGTGTTCTATCCTGCCCTTGCCTTTCGAGACCGAGGTTAGACCTGCCAATCACGATAAACTTAGACATTGATCACATTCACTCTGAACTGAATAAAATCACGTTTTATTCTTTGATGAGGGTAACAGAACTGACAATCTCTCATTCAGCCATCATGCATCAACACGCATAAACCCATGCTTTAATTTCAAATTTCATCCTATTTCATTCATTTCTCATATCTGCCAAAGGATATAACAAAAAACAAAAAACCATTATTTTCAATGTGATACAAAATAAAAATGCATCACCTGAATTTAATATGCATGAAACTGAATTTTTCACTGATTTTTACGGGATGAACATCGAGATAAATAGTCATAAGTGAGCGGCGCGCTGAATAATCTGCTTCTTGTCCCAGATCATGGCATTGTGCCAAACCCGCCAGCACAGGCTCGTGGCAGACGTTGTCAACAACATGCCGGTTATATGGATATGCACAAAGCCCGCATCTTGGTCATGTATTTCTCAGCCCCCTTGCCACCCTCTCTGTTCAAACTTTTTTCATTCGGTGAATTTATTTCATCACCTTGCGTCGCAGGCCCGCTCGGCTTTACTCAGAAAGTGATCCAGATCACACCGTGTTCTGTTACCAAGGAGATAACCATGAAGATCAAGTCACTGTTTCTGTTCGCCGCCCTGACCTTGCCCATGACCCCATCGCTGGTCAGCGCTGCGGGCGCCCCCGCGATACCCATGGTGGTCTGCCATGTCGACCAGGATCCCCAGATGCTGGTCCCAGAGTACGTGTGCAAGTGGTACGGTGGCCGCCAACACCACTGAAAATGAAAGCCCAGGAGGAGGTCACCTCCTCTTGGCTTGTCATGCGTCCCTCCTCCTATATTCAAGGCAGCTGTATTCATAGGGATAGGAGATAGTCATGATCCTGTTGGTTGATGGTGACCCACAACTCACCACAGTGGACTGGATCCAGGAGCGCAACGACAACCCGGATCGGCCCCAGATAAACGGCGTTCAGCTCTACGGCAATATTCGCAGCGACTTGCTCAGCCTGAAGAAGCGCTATGACTACGTCATCGTCGACTGTGGCGGCGAGGGCAACCGGGCACAACGCTCCACCATGGTAGTGGCCACAGATGCGAGATCGCATCACCACCTGCAAGATGGTCAATTCCCCCCTCAAGATCGCCGTGGTTCTGGTGCACGATAATGGCCCGCAAGTCGGCCTGCTGGCCCTGCAAAACAGCACTTATACCAAAGTCGCCCCCTATCCCCTGGATGTGCTGGGTGCAGAGTCTCAGGGCATGATCGGCTACATGCTGATCCAGCAGCTCAAGAACCTGATGCCGAGCCGCAACGTCACTGCGCTGCTGGCCCACCATATTGGTAGTCATTCTTGCCTTTCCGGCAACCAGCCATCTGCCTCTTCCCCCTTTTTGAACCCGAGTTAAACCGCGCGTGAGATATTAGCCACCCATTCTGTGAGTAAAACGCCTAAAAAAATCCCGAGATAGTCGGAAGATGGGATCAACTAACCTGAACTATAAACACTCAACCATATGATTTTAAATGACAAAAAACGCAACAAGTTTCTTGAGTAACGAGATTCGTAAAAACGTTTTTCAGGCTACCGTTGTCGTCCCCTGCGAAATCCTTATAGTTACTCATGCACGGACGCAATGAAGTCGGTCAGGAAGACTGGCTGCCAGGGTTGGGCAAATGGACTCACCACAGGATGTGGTAAAGGACACCTCCCAGGACGGAGAAAGTGCGACGGGAACGGACGACTCGTCAAGCCATGATGGCTACAGGACACCCCAAAGGATTGGGAAGGGGAAACCTAAAGGAAGAGGTATAGTCAGGGATTGCAGGGAGCAACTTCGTTCAAGGATATGAGCGATAAGACTATCGGGGGCGACGCAAGTCGCCCCCATCTTTTTGGCCTTTTTTTATCTGGACCCCAACTCCAGATGCCGTTACTGCTGCCGGAAGGACCCCACGATTTCCCTCAGCCTGTGATAGGTCTGCTGCATTGAAGCCAAGCTGGTCACGGTCAGACGGCAAGTGAGATCGCCACTGCCATGGGACGGCTCCGCCACCACTATCGCCACGCCAAGCAGCGAAAAGTAACGCCCCTCACCACTCATCTTCTCCAGCAGCTTCTTGAATTCGCTCATGTCGAGGTAGTAAAGGTAGGCAGAGCCGGCGCCGCGTGGCATCAATGGTGTCCAGTCTCAGCAAGAGGTCAATCTCGACCTTGAATGGCATGGGCCCCTCTAGAAGAGAGGGCTGGCAATGCCAACCCTCCCTGCCAATCGTTATTTCTTCTTGGCGTACTTCATGGAGTCCAGCGCGACCGCCAGAATGATGATGCCGCCCTTGATGATGAACTGCCAGTAAGGGCTGACCCCGATATAGGTCAAACCATAGTTG
>NZ_CAWNYS010000262.1:0-3399 GCF_963878295.1 Aeromonas sp. HMWF014
CCCATGATGCCCCGCAAGGCGGCGCTGGCGGGACTCGCCTCCGGCAAGGTGCTGGTAGAGTTCACCGTGACCGAACGTGGCACCGTCAGCAACGTGCGGATCGTGAAAGAAGAGCCCCGCAGCTATGACCTCGGCAAGGAGGCGCGCAAGACCATCGCCAAATGGACGTTTAAACCGGCCATGGTCGATGGCAAGGCGCAGGCCACCCGCATGCAGCAAGAAATCGAGTTTGCGGTCAACTAAGGAAGGTGGCGATGAAAAAGTTACACACCCTGATCCTCGCCCCGGTTGCCATGGCGGTGCTGCTCAGCACAGCCAGCTGGGCCGCCGAGCAGCCTGCCCTCTCTGACCGCGCCTATCGCGCGGTCAACAAGGCACAGGCGTTGATCACCGAGAAGAAATACGGCGAGGCCAATGCCAAGCTGCAGGAGGCGCTGTCCGGCGCCGGTGAGCGGGTCTACGACAAGGGGGTGATACTGCAGACCCTCGGCTTCGTGGCGGCGCAGCAGGAGAAGTACGGTCAGGCGACCAAATACTTTGCCGATGCCATCGCCACTGGCGGCCTGCCGCAACCCGTGGCCCAGCAGGTGCGCTACAACCTGGCCCAGCTCTATATGGCGGAGGGCAACTTCAAGGCCTCCATCAGTACCATGAACCAGTGGTTTGCGAGTCTCGGCAAGGATGAGAAACCGACCCCGCACGCCTACATCACGCTGGCCAACGCCCACGTACAACTCAAGCAGTACCGGGAAGCGATCCCGGCGGTGGATCAGGCGATCAAGCTCTCTGCAGGTAAAGCGCCGGAGTCCTGGTATCTGCTGAAGATGGGGGCTCATTACGAGCTGAAACAGTACAAACCGGCCACCGAAGTGCTGACGACCCTGGTCGACATGTACCCGACCAAGAAAAAGTACTGGACCCAGCTCTCGGCCATGCACATGCAGGCGGGCAACGATGCCAAGGCGCTGGCGGCGCTCGAATCAGCCTACCACCTCGGTATGCTGACCGAGCCGGCCGAATTGCAGCGGCTGGCCAACTACCTGGCCTTCGCCGGCATTCCTCACCGGGCGGCACGCGTGATGGAGAAGGCGATGAAGGAGGGCACCATAGAGAGCAGCGCAACCAACTTCAAGGCACTGGCCAACTACTGGCATCAGGCCAAGGAGCTGGATCCCGCCATCGATACCCTGGCGAGATCCTACAAGCTGGCTCCGGATGCCGAACTGCAATTGAAGATGGCGCGCATGATGATCCAGAGCAAACGCTATCAGGATCTGGTGGCCCTGGCCGCCAAGCCTGCGGCCAATGCCAATGGTGAACAACGCGCCGATCTGAAATTCCTGACCGGGGTCGCCTATTTTGAGCAGCAAAAACCGAAGGAGGCGCTCTCCGCCTTCACCCAGGCCGCCCAGAATGGCAACGTCAGTGGCCGTGCCTCTCCCTGGATAAACTTCCTCAAGGAGCAACAGGGCGGCGCCGTCACCCAATAAACAAGGTCACGGTTTGGCCCCGCCCGCGGCACATAACAAGGGACCGCCCCGCAGGTTGCCTTGGTGGCAATTGGCCGCTCTTCGGAGCGGTCTTTTTTATCCCCCTCTTTTTATATATTCCGCCATAAAAAATCCGGAGCCTGGGCTCCGGATTGATCCTGCTGGTACTGCCTTGCCACCCATGGCGTCAACACAGGAGTTATCAGATCAGTAACTACATACCAGCTTCCAGCTGCCATCGGTGGCCTTGGGTTCGCTGCTGGTCCACCAGTTCGCCTGCCACACCACCTTGTTATGGGTCATGCGATCGCCACCATTGGCGTGATCCCCCTGCGGCCAGCTCGGATAGGCCTTGTAGGCCGCCGGATTGACGTTCTGGCTGCTGCAGCTGGTCTCGCCGCCGGAGCCCAGTACCGCCTCCGGCAGGGTCGGGAACTCGGCCTTGAGCCCTATGGTCTGGCTGCCACTGATCAGGCGCATCCCGCTCTGCACGCCAGCGGCGGGCAGGTAGTAGGTCATGGCGACTTCAATCTCGGCCCCCGGTGCCAGGGTCTGCCAGCCCGGCAGGTTCATGGCGACCTTGTGGAAGTCCTTCTCGCCCGCACTGCCTTCCGAGTTGTCGTTGCCACCGCTCTCTACCACTTTCAGCCCCATGCCACTCTGATCCGTGATGGTGTCAGAGGTGGAGGTGGGCACCAGAAACTCGATGCGCGCGCCGCCCGGAATAGTCTGGGTCGACTTGTTGACCAGCTTGAGTGTCGGGTTGATCGGGTAGTTGGAGTCCCCTTCCTTGAAACCGGAGAGGCTGACCTGGATGTCGAGCTGGGCGCTCGGCGCGGCCAGATCATTCTGCTTGGCGTTGTACGGGCTGGCCTTGGCAAACTTCTCGTAGGCAAGAGTAGTCAGAGTGCTACCCATGCCGTACTCGTTCTTGGCAGGATCGAAAGCGTAGTCGCCCGCCATCTCCCAGAACATGACACCGCCCAACCCGCGCTTGATGATGTAGTCCAGCTTGTGGCCCATGGACTCTTCATCTTCAGTGGAGAGGAACACCTTCTTCTCTTCGTTCCACAACCAGGGCGCGTGGGCCTTGTCATCGTAGTAACGCACATACGTGCTCTGTATCACGTGCGCCGGATTGTTGGGATCCAGACCCCAGGCGGTGCCGTAACTCGGCAGCGTGGTGATACCGAGGCTGGCCGCGTGCTCCAGGTTCTTGGCATGCCACATGGGCACTGCGCCGCCGCCGATCTCTTTGCCGTTCTTGTCGAGATCGTGCCAGATGTTGTCGATGCCGACCGCCCCGTTGCCACACGGAATGGTGCTGCCGCCAGTGCCGGGCTGACACTGGTTCTGGCTCGGCAGGGCCGCCTTGCCGCCGAAGCCATGGCTGCCACCGCTCACCCCCTGCCAGCCGCGGGTGTAATAGGGCACACCCACGTTGATCTTGCCGGCCGCCAGCGCACCACGGAAGTAGTGGGCAGACCAGGCGGCGTTGAGGTAACCGATGCCACCAAACTGGGTCTGGTTATAGACGCCCCAGTGGGAGAGCTCGGGGTCGGCATTGTTGTCGAACAGCGCCGCATTGTGACCGACAAAATGGTTCCAGGCACCATGGAAGTCATAGGTCATCAGGTTGACGTAATCGAGGTACCGGGTGACCTGGAAGTTCTCCATCCCGCGCAGCAGATAGGCCGATGCCGGTGAGGCGATGGTCAGCATGTACTTGCGGCCATCTTCGTTACCAGCGTTGTCGAGCCGCGCCCTCAAGGTCTTCATCAGCACCTCGTAATTGGCAAACAACTTGGCACGGCACTGGTTGGAGAGCGGGAAGTCGTTGGGGTTGCCCGCATCCTTCATGGAGGTGGGGTATTCGTAGTCGATATCGACCCCGTCAAAGCCGTACTGG
>NZ_CAWNYS010000262.1:3409-7508 GCF_963878295.1 Aeromonas sp. HMWF014
CAGTATTGACCGAGCAGTCGCCTTTGGTGGTGGCTGTGTAGAAGCCGCGGGTATCGGCCCAGCCCCCGACCGAAATGAGGGTCTTCACGTCCGGATACTGCTTCTTGTACTTCGACAGCAGGTTGAAGTGGCCCTGGTAGGCAAATTCAGGATCCATCTCGGCACCCGCAACCCCGCTCCAGGTCATCTTGGTGGCCGCGTCGTCTACCTTGATCAGGTGGCTCTGCTCATCCACCGCCGCGAAGGCATAGTTGATGTGGGTGATCTTGTCCCAGGGGATGTCGCTCACCAGATAGGCGGGCAGGCCATTCTTGCCGGTGCGCCAGGAGGTGAAGTAGCCGATGACCCGGCGGGCATGATCATCCCCCATGCACTCGTAACCGTCCGGGCGATAGATCTGACGGATATCGCAGGAGAGGTTGCCCCCTGTGGGCGGCAGAGCCGCCTCTTCTACCTGCAGATCAACCTGGGCCGACTCGCCCACCAGATTTTCCTTGTCGGTCGCTACCAGCTTTAGGCCGGCAGCCCCCTTGCTCTGGGGCGTCCAGTTGACCTGCCAGGGGGCGCTGACGTCCTCGCCCACCTTCTTGCCATCCACATAGAGCTCGACTCTGGCCACGTCATTGTTGGCATCGGTGACCTTGCCACTGACCGCCACGCTGCGACCCAGGGTCACCTTGGCGCCGCTGGTCGGGCTGCTGATGCTCACCCTGGGCGCCTCCGGCGCGACCACGGCGTTGACGTTGAAACTGGCATTTGCCTCGCCCAGCAGCTTGCCACCCTTGTCCAACCCACGAGATGTGAGTTGATGGGGGCCGACACCGGTGGCGACCCAGCTGGCAGACCAGGGTGATGCACTGCTCAATGCGACCTGCTTGCCATCGACCAGATACTCGACCTTGACCAAGGCACTACTGTTGCCGCTCAGGGTCACCGCCAAAGCCACGGGGGCGCCCTCGTTGAAAACGCTACCAGAGGCGAGCGAACTGATTGCAAGTCCGAGCACCGGTGGTGGCACCTCGCCGCCATAGAGCTTCCAGGCATCGGCCCAGACCACCCCCACCCCGGGGGCATAGTGATAGGGCGAGGCCCCGCACCAGCCGGAGTAGGGAAATTCCTTGCATTCGTAGAGGGAGCCTGCATTGCTGACCACATCGCCACTCTTGTAGGCGGTGCCAGCCTGATAGGCGGGATAAGACACGGCTTGTGCCCCGGCGGGCATGGCAGCCAGGGCCACAAGCATGGCAAGCCTGCTGGACCTAAAGGTCTGTTGCATATTGTTTCTTCCTTGTTTTGTCTTGGCATTGGTCACCAGGACAAAGAACAATCGCAACCTGCGTCATGGGGGCAGACAACTGGCAATGGACCTGCCACGACTCCACCATCCCTCAGGAAGCCCCGCACTCGAACTCGACTGAGCTGGAGACCGGAGGCATTGCGTCCCGGCATCTCGGCCGGATTGCCCTTTATCTGGGTTCCGTGAGGAACAAGATGAGTATAGAAATCAAGCAACCGGGCCTCAATCTTCATTCTCGAAGAAAAATATGTGGATGCCAGCCAGATCACAGTTGCTGCCTGGGTTGAGTTAACTTTTTTGTCATTAATTTCATACTGTTAGCCAAGTCAAAAAAACCGAGAGCGCTCTCATTTGCATCCCCGTAATGTGCGTTGGCTCACTGGTATGGCATGCCAGAAATGTGACAATGCGCGCCCTTGGCCGATGAGCCAAGGCGATGGAAACACTGGCAAAAAATAAAAAAGGAACCGTTATGAAAGGAACACGTACCCTGCTGTCGCTGGCCGTGGGGATTGCGATCGCCTCCCCATCCCTCCATGCCGCCAGCTTCAGCTGCCCGGCTGACAGTCTCCTCACCCCCATTCCCGTCATTCAGGGCAGTGGCAACAAGAGTCCGCTCATTCCCAGCGACAAGTTCGAGAGCCCCCAGAGCGTCATGGTCAAGGCGGTGGTCTCCGCGCTTGGCGAAAGCCTCAACAAGGGGTTCTACCTGCAAGATGTGCAGGGTGATGGCAACCCCCAGACCTCGGACGGCATCTTCGTCTACCTCAATGACAAGCACTTCGCCAGCAAGTACCCGGACATCAAGCCGGGCGCCGAAGTCTGCCTTGAGGCCAAGGTCGAGGAGTACTACAACCACACCCAGCTCAAGCCGGTCGTTGACAGCGGCATCCCGCGCCTGCAAGTCCTCGCCCAGAGGGCGGCCCCTGCCGCCGTGCCGCTGCGGGTACTGGAAAATGAGACCATGGCCCGGGCGCTGGAGCGTCATGAAGGGATGCGGGTGCGGCTGGATGCCGACAGCGCGCTCAAGATAAGCCGCAATTTCAGCTATGACTACGCCGCCAAACGCAACAACCTGGTGCTCTCCCACCAGGCGCCGCTGATGAAGCCGACCCAGCTGCACGATGCAGACAGCAAGGCCGCCAAGGCACTGGCCAAGGCCAACGCCAACAACCGGGTGTTCCTCGAATCCGACTTCAAGGCCGCCGATGGCAAGCTGCCCTGGCTGCCGGGCTGGGAGCCGGAGCAGGATTACCTGCGCATCGGCGACGCCCCGGTCAATCTGGATGCACTGGTGGGTTACAGCTACAACGAATACCGGCTGATAGTGCCGCAGGATCAGGTGATCACCGCCGGCGATCTGCTGCGCACCAGCGACAACGATCGCCAGAGCGCTCCGGCCCGTGCCGATGGCACCGACTTGCGCATCGGCAGCTTCAACGTGCTCAACTACTTCACCAGCCACTCCAGCGTGGGTGGCGCACTCAACGTACTGTGCAAGGATCAGGCGGATGCGGACGGCGCCAAGGGCTGCAACCGCGGTGCCAAGAACCTGGAGGACTTCCAGCTGCAGCGCACCAAGATAGTCAACGCCATCACAGAGATGGATGCCGACCTGCTCGGCCTGATGGAGATGGAGAACAATGGCTTTGACAGCCACTCCGCCATCAGTGATCTGGTGCAAAGCCTCAACGCCCGGCAGAAGGATGCCAGCAAGCAGTACGCCTTCGTGGCCCTGCCCAAGGCGCTGCTTGGCAACGAGCGCTTCTTCGGTGACGACGCCATCATGGTGGCCATGATCTACCGACCCGCCAGGCTGATGCCGCAGGGGGATGCCAGCGTCATCGCGCTGCCGGTACAAAAATACCAGGACGCGAAAGGGGTCGAGAAACAGGCCTCCCAGCGTGACGCTCTGGTGCAGCGTTTCACCGTCGAGGGCAGCAAGGAGCCGCTGACCCTGGTGGTCAACCACCTCAAGTCAAAGGGATCCGGCTGCCTGGAGAACCTGGATGGCAAGGAGCCGGCCGATCTGCAAGGCAAGTGCACCGAGTTCCGGGTCAGTGCCGCCAAGGTGCTGGGCGAGGCGGTGAGCACGCTGCCGGGCCAGGTGCTGCTGGTGGGGGATTTCAACTCCTACGCCAGGGAAGATGCGATCAGGGTGCTGACCGACTATGTGCCGACCGAGGGTCAGCGCAAGATAGTCTCCGCTTCCCAGACCTTCCTCGGCGATCAGGTCTATGAACAGACCGGCAGCGAGGTGAGCAAGGGCTACGGCCTGATCGACATGAACGTCAAGTTCAACAAGGAGAAGGCCATCTCCTACAGCTACGAGGCCGAACTTGGCACCCTGGACTATGCCCTCGCCAACCCGGCGCTGGCCAGCAAGGTCATCGCGGTCGCCGACTGGCACATCAACTCGTTCGAAAGCAACCTGTTCGAGTACGGCCGTGATTTCAGCGGCGACATGATCAAGTCCGGCAACCCGTTCAGCGCCTCCGACCATGATCCCATCATCGTCGATCTCAAGCTGAAAGAAGAGAGCAATGGCGGCGGCGGTGCCATGGGCGCCCTGCTGCTGGCCCTGCTGCCGCTGGCCTGGCGTCGTCGCCGCGGCTGATGCGGCATTGCCATCACGCCAAAAGCCCGCTGCGATGCGGGCTTTTTTACGGGCAAGAGACGGGCTGGACGAAAAATGAGCCAAAACAAAAAGGCCACCGCGATAACGGTGGCCTTTTGGCTTCTTGTTACAAGAAATTGGTGGAGCTACGCGGGATCGAACCGCGGACCTCTTGCATGCCATGC
>NZ_CAWNYS010000263.1:0-1073 GCF_963878295.1 Aeromonas sp. HMWF014
GCATGGCGCGTTAGCAAAGCGGTTATGCAGCGGATTGCAAATCCGTTTAGTCCGGTTCGACTCCGGAACGTGCCTCCATATAGACAAGCCCGCCACGCGGACTTGATACAGGTTGCGGTGCCCGAGTGGTGAAATCGGTAGACACAAGGGATTTAAAATCCCTCGACGTTCGCGTCGTGCCGGTTCGATTCCGGCCTCGGGCACCATTAATTTAGACAGATTTCAATGATTTAAAAAGGCCGCTAGCGATAGCGGCCTTTTTGTTTTTGGCCAAGTGGCGACAGAGTGGCGACAGAGAATGCCAGCGGTTGTCGTTATTTTTCTTGAGGTGTACTATGTACACCATTAGATTGATTGGCTAGAGTGAGTGATGGGTGAGTAACGCCATTGAGTTTATTGAGACATCGATATTTACCAAGCAGATAAAAGCGCTCGCAACAGATGATGAGCTCAGAGCACTACAAACAGAATTGATTGCCCAGCCGGAAAAGGGTGATTTGATCCAGGGCACGGGGGGTCTGCGAAAAATTCGCATGGCAACTGGCCAACAGGGGAAGAGTGGCAGCGCGAGAGTTATCTACTTTCTAGCGACAGCTGAGATGATTTACTTAGTGCTTGCCTATGCCAAGAGTGAGAAAGAAAGCCTGACATCGGCAGAAAAGGCCGAGTTAAAGCGCTTGACCACGTTACTAAAAGGCGAGGTTTAACATGAACATGTTTGACGAATTGAAGGCTTCCCTTGAGGAGGCTGTTGAAATTAAGCAGGGCCTTCTTGAGCCTGCCGTGCGGACTCGCTATGAAGTGGCGGACGTAAAGGCTATTCGCCTCGCACTGAATGTTTCTCAGCAAGAGTTTGCCCAGGCTCTTGGGACGAGTGTTGATACGGTCAAAAGTTGGGAGACCCGGCGCCGCAACCCGACTGGATTGGCAGCGAAGGTCTTGACGCTTATGCAAGAAAAGCCAGATCTCTATAGTGAGCTAGCTGCTCACTAATGTGGACTGAGACGATAGATCGAGAAGAGGCCCTGTAGTGGTCTAATCATCCCGGACACCATTTTAGGTGGTACAGTCGC
>NZ_CAWNYS010000264.1:0-1656 GCF_963878295.1 Aeromonas sp. HMWF014
GGCCGCCTGTGTGCACCACCCGCAGGCGGCTGCGCTGCTGCCCATCCAACCGGAACAAGGGCGGTGTCACCAAAAACGGGGCCGGGGTGGTTTTATCTTCGGCAAACACCTGTGAACGCACCAGCATAGGGTAGTTCTGCTGATTATGCACAGCAATGGTGGCACCATTGGCAGCCGGGTTATAGATAAGCCGGCTGGCCCCCAACTTCAGCTCAAAGGGTTGGGTCGAGGTTTCCACCGGTACCTCGGCGGCGTAAGCAGAGTATGCCATTGTGCCAAGCAGACCCAGCATCACGCTTAGCACTACCCCTCTTTTTCTATTGGCAGATTGCTGTGTTGACATAATCACTCCTATTCAGCGAAACAAAGAACAGTGCACTGTTAACTTAGCTTGTGATAACTAACCTGAAATTTATCACTGGCAGAAGAAAGACTGTAGATAAACGTCTATCGGTCGTCAACTAAGGGAATTTTCTCTTTGTTATGAATTAAATTAGTTATCTCTGTTTTTTCGGTTTTTTCAACATTGATAGTAATGTTGAAAAAACCGAACACGCTTCCTTATCAAGACAATAATCAATTTATAGTTTAGCAAGCCGCCCAGGTTTTAGCACGGCACGATCATAAAAACTTATCGAGACGTAACGTCCCTTCCATAAGTTGAAACAACTTGATCAAAACCAAACCATTCTTATCAATAACGGTCCCCAAACGGGGTATACGAAAAATGGGATAAGCTAGGGTAATAAAAAAGTCGAAGTTATGCGTGTAATTAGGTTGCATAGCAAACCACCATGCAACCTATTATTAATTTATTTCGTCATGATACTCAACAAGATCTGAATATCACATCAATCAGCTTATACAACCCAACGCTGGGCTTTAACACTAATTCTATAGGTGTCCGCCGCTACATCAGCTTGCGATTCATATACATTAATAGTATAACTAAAATCATTTCCACCAGCTGTATCCGGCTTGATTCTAATAGCTCCAGTGTTATCGCCTGACGGTCTTTCCAACAAGTTACCATTCACCGGCTGCAATGTTACCCAGATTTTATTGTCTGCTACCCCAGCAAAACGATGGGCCTGACCCGAGAAGCTATAAGCTTCTGAGCCAGTGAACGCCATGTTTATATGGCCGGTATTGTTAGTTGTAACTTTACCTTGTGCGATAATCTTGCCGACATTATCTCCTGGCTGAAGCCCCGACACTTGGGTGAGCGTGTGACCAACTATACTTGTTTCCTCAAAAGTAACATCCACTGACTTAGCTGATTCGGCCCCAACTAAAGTACCAGCAAAAGCCGCACCTGAAGAAAGTGCCACACTCAGCGTTAACAGAGACAAAGTATACTTTTTCATTTTTGATACCCTCTAATAATCAACAACAACGTAATCGGCAAACAACATTTAATGAGGAACATATGATAGGACTCTCATTCATCTTTGCCTGCAGTAACCCGACCACACATTCACACATTGCTTTCACATACCTGCATTTGGTGCTGCACCGTGGTCTTGGTGTTGATACTGCCTCAAGCCGCCCAGAATGATGAGTGAACTCGTTTTATTAAGATTTAATAATATTGATAAAAACCAATGAGTTGGGCTGTTCGCTCGCCCGCAGCGGCCTGACAGTTGTGGTTTATGG
>NZ_CAWNYS010000265.1:0-6301 GCF_963878295.1 Aeromonas sp. HMWF014
TGAGGCGCTGGGGCGCCCCATGCAACACGTAATTGGGACATAGCCTTTTTGTATGGGGGCGTTTTTCATGCCGGGCGGGGTCAGCCCTTGATGAGGTCGAGCACCACCTGATGGTGGTCGCTGGTCTTGAACTTGTCGAAGCGGTGGGCGACCTTGCCCTCTTCATCGATGAGGAAGCTCAGACGGTGAATGCCGTCATACTCCTTGCCCATGAACTTCTTCGGACCCCAGACGCCAAAGGCATCGGCCACCGCGTGATCTTCGTCGGCCAGCAGGCGGAAATTAAGGCTGTCGCGCTCCTCGAATTTCTTCAGGCGCTTGGCCGGATCCGGGCTGATGCCGAGCACCACCACGTTGAGGGCGGCCAGCTCGCTATTGACGTCGCGCAGACCACAGGCCTGAGTGGTGCAGCCCGGAGTCATCGCCTTGGGATAGAAATAGATGAGTACCTTCTTGCCGCGCAGGTCGGCAAGACGAACCGGGTTGCCGTCCTGATCGGACAGGGAAAAATCGGGGGCCTGGGTACCAGCTTGTAGTGGTTGCATGCGGTCTCCTCGGGTAAACGCCGTCAGGCGTGTTTGTTGTTGACGATGAATTCGAACGATTCTGCGCCCAGTTCGCGACAGAATCCGGCGAAGGCCGTTTCCGAACCGGCAGTCTCTCCCTGCTTGGCCAGATTGAGCTGAAAGCTCGCCTTGAGCAGATTGAAGGGCTCCTGTTCAAGGGTAATGGTCTGCATAGCCTGAATGTCCCAGCCGTGGTCGCTGAAGAACTGGGTGCACTGGCTTACGATGCCGGGCTGGTCGCGGATCAGGATCTCGGCGTTGGCGCTGATGTCGTATTGCAGTGAGTGGTGGCGCTCGGTGCGTTTCATCATGGTGATGAGATCCCACTCCTGACTGCGCAGGGGCAGGCTTATCTCGAGTTGCATCAGGCTGTTCCAGTCCCCGGACAGCAGCATGATGAAGGTGAATTCATTACCGAAGATGCCAAGACGGCTGTCGACAATGTTGCAACCGCAGCCACTGACGTGGCGCGTGACCTCATTGACGATGCCAGGCCTGTCCGTGCCTATGGCCGTTACGACCAGGTAGTGAGTCATAAATCTTCTCTCGTCCATTAGCTGGTTGCGAATGTGAACGCAGTGGGCGCCACCCTGACTTGGGCCATTCCCTGCGCTTGTACATGGCAACTTTGTTGAGAATGCCGTGGCCGCGAGCCTTGTCTTTAGTCGAGAGGACGTGAGACTGGCGCCGACCGTCGCGCTCGTGCACCGCTTTTTGTGCAGAATGGTATCACGGCTTGCCCCCTGCCTCCCTTGTTTTTCCAAGGGGGCAGCTTTACCATAACGCCCCTGAAAATCGGGAGAAATATCCATGTTACGCGGTAGTATCGTTGCCCTCGTTACCCCCATGCTGGCTTCAGGCGAAGTCGATTGGACCAGTCTGGCCGCCTTGGTCGATTATCATGTCAGCGCAGGCACCACCGCCATCGTTGCGGTTGGCACTACGGGGGAATCGGTCACCCTGAGCGAGCAGGAGCACATCGCCGTCGTGGAAAAAACCGTGGAACTGGCCGCCGGACGCATTCCCGTCATCGCCGGTTGCGGTTCCAACAATACCGCTCATGCCATCGACTTGGCCAAACGATTCGCCGAAACGGGCGTGGTGGCGGGTCTCTCGGTTACCCCTTATTACAACAAACCCACGCAAGAAGGTCTCTATCGTCACTATTGTGCGATCGCCGAGGCTAGTGGTCTGCCCCAAATTCTTTATAATGTGCCCGGTCGTACCTGTTGCGACCTCAAACCGGAGACGGTAGCCCGACTGGCCAGGGTGCCCGGTATCATAGGTCTGAAAGAGGCCACCGGGGATTTGAGTCGTACTCCGCTGCTGCGTGAGCTGTGCGGAGCGGAATTCGCGCTTTATAGTGGCGATGATGCCAGTGGATGTGATTTTATGCTGCAAGGTGGCGATGGAGTCATTTCGGTCACCACCAATATTGCAGCGGCCCAGATGGCCGACATGTGTCGTGCAGCGCTGGCCGGTGATGCCGGTCTGGCCCATGACATCAACAATCGATTGATGCCGTTGCATCAGACTCTGTTCTGCGAACCGAGTCCCATCCCGGTGAAGTGGGCCTGTGCCCGACTGGGATTGATGGCGACGGCGACCTTGCGTCTGCCGCTCACCGACCTCACCCCCGAGGGCGAACAAGCGATGACGCGAGCACTGACCACTGCGGAGTTGATGGCGAGTGTTTAAAGCAAATGGAAAGGGAAATGCAGTGCGCCTGGTGCTGAGTGTGGCGACCGTTGCCGTGCTGGCAGCCTGTAGCTCACCCCAAGAGCGCAAGATGGCCAACCGTGGTTTCGAGTACGAGGATGCCCGCCTTGAAGGGCGCGCGTTCCTGGTGCCTGCCGGGTTGAGTACCCCCGCCTTTAACAGCAGCTTCGACATCCCGGCGCTGCCCGAGAGCAGTCGCGAAGGTGCCGTTGGCGCCAAGATTGACGTGCGCCCACCCGCCCAGCTGCTGACCGTGGTGCCGGGCAGCCAGGTGGTGCCCAATGCCAGCGAGCCCACCGTGGCCTTCTATGCCCTGAGCACCTCCCAGAGCGTGGAGCACGATACCTGGGCCTTCCTGATGAACTTCCTGGCCCAGTACAAGGTGACCACCGAGAAGCTGGATAAGCAGGCTGGCGTATTGCAGACCGGCTGGTTTGACAACACCAAGGCACTCGATGGCTGGAGTGAAGAGGATGACGACTTCAACATCCGTCAGCGTTACCAGTTCACCCTGCGCAACGATGCCCAGCGTCACGCCGTCACCATGTCGGTGCGGGTGTTGGAGCACGAAGAGACCATCGGCGGCGAGACCAGCACAGTGCTGACGCCGGCTGATGCCCAGCGCTACGCCACTCGCGCCCTGAACCAGTTCTCCCTCTTTTACGACAAGCAGCTCAGGTCCCGCGAACAGCACAAGTCCAATGATGGCATGGGGCTGGAGCTGGGGCTGGACAACAACGAGCTGAGTGCCTGGATTGTCGAGGGTTCCTTTGATCAGGTATGGCGCCGCCTCAACCAGGTGTTGCCTGGCTATGGCTTCACCATCAAGGATACCCAGCAGTCTCTGGGTTGGATCGACGTTGAGTACGACGAGCCGGGCAGCGACTTCTGGAAGGCCAAGGGCAGCGAGCCGTTCAAACTGGAAGAAAACAAGTATCGCTTCCAGCTTGGCGAGATGGCTGGGGGCAAGACCTCCATCACCCTGTTCGACAAGGACAAGAAGCCTGTGTCGTCCGGTGTCATCTCCCAGATGTACATCAGTCTGTCCGAGGCATTCGCCAAGGGCTTGGCTGACCAAGCAGCAAAAACAAAATAGAAACAGGGGCCTAGTGCCCCTGTTTTGTTAGGTTGCTCCCCCTGTAAATACAGGGTCTGATGCGCTTGATATGTTAACCCCCCCAGAAACAAGGGCCTGGTGCTCTTGTTTTATTCCTCCCACAAACAGGAAGTGTTATTAGCCATGAGTCTTGCAGATCAAGTATTGGCGGTGAATGACGATTTGCCGATCCGTACCGATAAACCTGTCCATTCCGGCAAAGTGCGCAGCGTCTACTGGTTGACCCCCGAAGACAGTGCCCGGCTCATAAAAGAGAAAGGCTACGATGTGCCGGCCGATGCTCCCCTCGCTCTCATGGTGATCAGCGATCGCATCTCGGCCTTCGATTGCATCTGGCAAGGTGTGGATGGGCTGAACGGCGTACCGGGCAAAGGGGCGGCGCTCAACGCCATCTCCAGCCACTGGTTCAAGCTGTTCAAGGAGAAGGGACTGGCCGACAGCCACATTCTGGATATTCCGCACCCCTTCGTCTGGATCGTGCAAAAAGCCCGTCCGGTGATGATCGAGGCGATTGCCCGTCAGTACATCACCGGCTCCATGTGGCGTGCCTACAAGGATGGCGAGCGGGAGTTCTGCGGCATCACCCTGCCAGAAGGGCTCAAAAAAGATCAGAAGCTGCCGGAAATCCTCATCACCCCCTCCACCAAGGGTGTGCTGACAGGGCTGGATGGCGTGCCGGAAGCCGATGACGTCAACGTCTCCCGTGCCGATATCGAGCGCCACTGCCAAGGCTTCAACTTCAGCAAACCGGCCGACATCGACCGTTACGAAGTGCTGCTCAAAGAGGGCTTCAACGTCATCAGTGACGCGCTGGCCGGGCTGGATCAGATCTTCGTCGATACCAAGTTCGAGTTTGGCTACGTCCACGATGCCGCCGGCAACGAAAAGCTGATCTACATGGATGAAGTGGGGACTCCCGACAGCTCCCGTATCTGGGGCGGCGCCGCCCTGCGCGACGGTCAGATCGTCGAGAAGTCGAAAGAGGGTTTCCGTCAGTGGCTGCTCAACCACTTCCCGGATCCGGACATCCTGCTCAACAAGAACCGCATGCCGGAACGTTTCGCCCTGGCCCGCGACAACAAGCTGCCCACCGAAGTGATGATGGATATCTCCAACACCTACGTCGGGATCGCCGAGAAGATCATCGGCCACAAGCTGGTGCGCTCTGCCAATCCCAAGCAGGAGATCATCGAGGTGTTGCGCGATCAGTACGGTCTGATCGATTAAGAGTTGCCCTCTTTTTTCGCCACTGAAAAACAAACGTTTGCCGGTGGCGAAAGAGAGAGGTGGAGAAACAGACGGGCCCCGCTGCGGGGCCCGTTTTTATTGCTGGGCTGGCGGCAAGGGGGCGGCTATCAGCCGTTGACCCTGAACACCTGACCGGTCTGGATGCCCATCACCGACCTCTTGTAAGCCTGCGCCACCTTGGCGGCGGGCACCGGCACGAAGCCCGGGAAGAAGTCGGCGTATTTGTCCATCGACTCCTCCAGCACGGTCGGGCTCACCGCGTTGATGCGAAGGCCGCGGGGCAGCTCGCAGGCGGCCGCTTTTACAAAGTGATCGATGGCACCGTTGACGGTGCTGGCGCTCACTCCCCAGTTGATTGGCTCCTCGCTCAGGATGCCGCTGATCAGGGTGATGGAACCTTTGTCATTCAGATAGGGAATGGCGGCGCGGGTCAGGTTGATCTGCCCCATCAGCTTGCTCTGGAGCCCCACCTGCCACTGCTCGTCGGTCATTTCGGTCAGGCCGTTGAAAGCGACGCTGCCGCTGGCCACCACCAGCGCATCGAACGGGCCCACTTGGGCAAACAGCGCCTTGATGGAGGCGGGATCGCGCATGTCGACCCTGGCATCGCCACGGCTGTGGCCGACCCGGATCACCTGATGATCTTTGGCAAGCAGTTCACTGACCGCGGAGCCGACGGTGCCGGAGGCACCCACAATCACAATGTTCATCTGCATCACTCCTGGTTGGGATGTGTTGATTCTAGCGCAACAAATAATGTGAAAAAGCGCGTAAAATAAACACATTGTTTCCATATTGGAGCTAATGATGGACATCGCCCATCTGGCCAGCTTTTACGAAGTGGTGCTGCGAGGCAGTTTCTCGGCCGCTGCCGATACGTTGGGGGTCAGCAAGGGGATGCTGAGCCGCCATGTCAGTGCGCTGGAGTCCTCCCTCAATGCGCAATTGCTGCAGCGCACCACCCGTCGCCTCAGCCTGACCGAGGCGGGCAAGACCCTCTATCAGCAGGCGGGGGAGATCTTCGCGCTGGCACGGCAGGCGGAGCAGGATATTCAGGCGCTGACCGAAGAGGATGGCGGCCGCCTGCGCTTTACTTGCCCGGTCAGTACCGGCGATCGCATGGTGAGCGAGCTGCTGACCAGCTTTGCCGCACTCTGCCCGGGGGTTGAGGTGGAACTCAACTTCACCAACCAGATGGTCGACATGAGTCAGGGGGAGAACGACATCGCCCTGCGGGCCATGAACGAGGTGCCGGACAATCTGGTGGCACTGCCGCTGGGGCGGCTCAGGGATGTGGTGGTGGCCAGCCCCGCACTGGTGGCGCGAGAGGGGCGTCCGGCCACTCCCTATGAGCTGAGCGGGTGCAGCTGCCTGTTGCAGGGGCACAATCCGGCCTGGGAGCAGTGGCACTTCATCCGTGAGGGGGAAGAGGCCCACATTCTGGTGCAGGGCAAGGTGCGGGCCAACCACTACAGTACCGAGTTGCAACTGGCGCGCGCCGGTATGGGCTATGCCAAGTGCCCGCTGATGCTGGTGGAGTCAGCGCTGACGGCGGGGGAGCTGGTGACCGTGCTCGACGAGTGGCAGAGCGGCCTGCATCAGCTCCATGTGCTGCATGCCCAGCAGCGGCGGGTACCGCGCAAGATCCGGC
>NZ_CAWNYS010000265.1:6311-25713 GCF_963878295.1 Aeromonas sp. HMWF014
TTTCTGTCATCTTCGGTTGTTACCCTGCGCCCATCACAGCGATCAGGAAGATGAGCAAACATGAAAGGTTCTCAGGGTTGGATTGGATTGACGCTGCTGTGCGCGGCGACGGGCATGAGTACGGCACAGGCCGAGGTCGAGGTGGTGGTGCCAACGGATTTCCAGATCCTGGCGGTGAGCAGTGGCACCTGGCAGGACGAGCAGCACGCTACCCTGGCGGACGGAGAGCAGCAACTGCTGGTGCGCTATGAGGGGGTGATCCCGAGCCGCAATAGCAGCGAAAACGATCGTCAGGTGCGGTCCGAGCCACAGGTGATGCGCTATCAGGCCAGCAATCAGCGCTTGACGCTGGTGGCCCAACAGCCTGCCGATGAGCAGGCGATGGTGGCCTATGCCAAGGGGCCAGTTGTGACGCTGCAGGCCAATGGTCAGGCGCTCGATACTCAGCAGGATGCGCTGGTGACCAGCGGCATGCTGCTTGGGGTGGACTGGAGCGGCAAACTGGCTGAATACAACCGCAGCGGCGGCAAGGCGGCGCTGACGGCGGGAGCAATATCCGCACAGCCAACTGCCACGTTCGCTAGCGGGGCGCAACCCGTTGTGGCTGCCAGCGAGCTGGAAGGGCAGTTGCAGCAGCTGTTCCTCACGGCCGACCCCGAGCTTCGCAAGCGCTTCATCGGCTGGGCCGTGCCGCGACTTTAAGTTTGTGGCCCGTTGCAGTAACGTGGGCGCTCTTTTCGTGCATTGCGCCCACCTTATCCAACGAGGTCTTCATGTTTGAATTGCATACTCGCCTGCAGGCGGATACCCAGGTGCTCGGGGATCTGCCGCTGTGTCGTGTCCTGCTTGCCAAAGACAGCCAGTATCCCTGGCTCATCCTGGTGCCACGGGTCGCCAACTTGCGCGAAATTCACCATCTGGCGCCCGCGCAGCAGCAACAGCTGATGCAGGAGTCTTGCGCCCTGGCCTCCCTGATGGAGCAGGCGTTGCGGCCGGACAAAATCAATGTGGCGGCGCTCGGCAATCTGGTGCCGCAGCTGCATCTGCATCATGTCGCCCGCTTTACCACGGATCGGGCATGGCCAGGTCCCATCTGGGGGGCGCATTCCTCCTTGCCTTATGACGAGGCAAGCTTGCAGCAAGAGGCCGCCAGTTGGCGCCTCAAACTCGCTCATCTGGCTGGCTTCACCCCGCTTGTTGCTGACAATTGAGTCAAGTGAGAGGCGGCTCGCTATTTCGAAGCCCAAGCCGCGTTATCTGTTAGAGTTATGGTATAGATAAGCCCATTTTCGATGTTCAGGAAGGTCCCATGATAGTGACAAGAGCCGACAACGATACCGTATTGACCACAGAGGATGTGCTGCTGAGTCTGTGTCATTCGGTTACGGATGTATTGAGTGCGGCGACCATGAGTCAGGTGCGTTTCTCCGGCATGGTGCAGCGGATCAGCAAGACCTGCCTCAAGCCGGATATCGGCTGTTTCGTGCTGTTTGATGGCGGCTTCTCCGGCCTGGTAGTGATCAACTTCTCCGCCTCTGCGGCCATGGAGCTCTATGAGAGCTACATGCTCAGCATGGGGCTTTCCAAGGAAGATCTCGCCATCTCGCACACCTCGGACGAGGTGAGTAACGTCATGGGTGAGCTGATGAACCAGATAGTTGGCAGCTTTACCGTCAAGGTGGGTCGGGATCTGCAGACTCACATTACCCAGAACCAGCCGAAAATGCTGGCGCTGAACAAGCAGGTGATGCTGAGTGTCGACACCAACCTCGACAATCCGGAAGCGCGCCGGGTTACCTTCTTCACCTCCCGCAACAACATCTTCTATCTGGAGTTGGCGATGGACCGGACAGAGTTCATCCGCATTCACAACGATGGCATGGATGAGGAGGAGCTGGATCCGGATGCCCTGATCGCCCAGACCAAGCTGGCGGCAGCCAAGCCGGCTCCGTTGGCCGCACCGGTCGTCAACGATCATGATGACTTGCTCGACTCGCTCGGTATCTGACGTCAGCCCAACGCTGAGCATGCCAAGGCCACCCATGAGGTGGCCTTGTTGCTGCTGGGGGAGGGCTTAGCCGTTGTAGGGCGGACAGCTCTCGCTGTCGGCGGCGCCGAGCTCATGAATGCGGCTCTTGCTGCCCTCTCCTGCATGGAGGTTGGACTTGTAGCTGATGGCGTTGACCCCGCAGGGCAGGAAACCGGACCTGCCGGGCTGCTTCGGAATGTCGCCCGGAGCGGCGTGGGCGGCATTGACTGCCAGCGGGCCAAGACTCAGCCGGGTGAGAGTACGTATCGATAAGACTCCTGCAAGATCATCTCGTTGCATTAAGCGGCCAGCATGCTGGCGCCGCAGACTTGACCCTGGCTGACCGAGTTTCCCCCTGCATGCGGGGGCATAGATTAATCGATAATTAATCGTGCAACGGCACAAGAGTTCGGCGCGCCGTGCTGGTATTCTGTTCGGCGAATATGGGGAGAAAACAATAAGATGAAACAAATCAAATCCTGGGCGCAATACTACGTCGACCTGATGACCAAGCTGGGACTGGTGCGCTTTAGCATGTTCCTGGCGACGGGCATCATAGTGCTGGCTGTTTCCATCCAGATGGGCGTGACCCTGTTTCTGCGCGGCACAGTGGACATAGTCGACCTGGTGCGCTCTGTCTTCTTCGGCCTGCTGGTGACACCCTGGGCCGTCTATTTTCTCTCCATAGTGGTCGATCAGCTGGAGGATTCCCGTCAGCGCCTGACTCGCATGGTGAGCAAGCTGCAAGACATGCGCGAGCGGGATCTGGGGCTCAACAGCCAGCTGCAGGAGAACATCAGCCGCCTCAATGCCCAGATCGCCGAGACCAACCGGGCCGAGACCCTGCGTCAGCAGGCGATCGAGGATCTGGAAAACGAGGTGTTCCAGCGCGAGAAGGCCCAACTGCATCTGGGTGAGCGCACCGCCCTGCTGCGATCCTTTATCGACTGCTCCCCGGATCTGGTCTACTACCGCAACGAAGACGAGCAGTTCTCCGGCTGCAACCGTGCCATGGAGGAGCTCACCGGCAAGGTGGAGGCCGAGCTCATCGGGCTGACACCGTTCGATGTCTACAAGCAGGACATCGCCAGCAAGGTGGTGGAGACCGACAAGCAGGTCTTTGCCAGCAACGAGCCGCTCACCTATGAGCAGTGGCTGGAGTATCCGGATGGTCGCAAGGCCTACTTCGAGCTGCGCAAGGTGCCCTTCTTCGATCGCTTCGGCAAGCGGCTCGGCCTGCTCGGTTTTGGCCGCGATATCACCGAGCGCAAGCAGTATCAGGACAAGCTGGAGAAGGCGAGTCGCGACAAGACCACCTTTATTTCCACCATCAGCCACGAGCTGCGTACCCCGCTCAACGGCATAGTAGGGCTCAGTCGCATGTTGATGGATACCCCCCTCGATCCCAAGCAGCATCAACAGCTCAAGACCATTCACCTGAGTGCGGTGACGCTCGGCAATATTTTCAATGACATCATAGATCTGGACAAACTCGACCGGCGCCGGTTGGAGATAGCACCAACCCCCATCGACCTGCCCGCCTTCCTCGACGAGCTGGAGACGCTGTCGCGTATTCAGGCGGAGCAGAAGGGGCTCTATCTGCATTTCGACCGGGATGGTGACATGCCGCAATTCGTGATGACCGATGGCACCCGGCTGCGTCAGGTGTTGTGGAACCTGGTGGGTAATGCGGTCAAGTTTACCGATGAGGGCGGGGTGACGGTACGTTGCCTCTCCCACGCGGCCGATGAGCCGGGCAAGCTGGCCTTGCACTTCGAAGTGGAGGACACCGGCGTCGGCATTCCTCGCGCCCAGCAGGAGAAGATCTTCGCCATGTACTATCAGGTGCAGGGCAAGAAGCACGCCACCGGCACCGGCATCGGTCTGGCCGTTTCCCGTCAGCTGGTGCAGGCCATGGGCGGTCAGCTCTACGTGGACAGCGACCCGGGTGAGGGCTCCTGCTTTACCGCCGAGCTGGAAGTGGACTGTGTCGAGCCTCAGTCCGCCAAAGCCGAGCCCGAGATGCCCTCCCTCGATATCCTGCTGGTGGAGGATGTGGAGCTGAACGTGACAGTGGCCTGCGCCCTGCTCAACAAGCTGGGTCATCAGGTACAGGTGGCGCGGGACGGTGCCCAGGCACTGGCCATGGCCAATCCCGATGACTTTGACCTGATCCTGCTGGATATCCAGTTGCCGGACATGACCGGCTTTGACGTGGCGGCCCAACTGCTTGAGCGCTACAGCGACAGTCTGCCGCCCATGGTGGCGCTCACCGCCAACGCCACTGGCGATCGCCAGTACTATCGGGATCGCGGCATGCAGGATGTGATTAACAAGCCCCTGGGCTCCAGGGCGGTGCGGGAGGTGATTGGCCACCTGTTTGCCGACCTGGCTGACGATGAGGCGGACGAGCAGGCCGATGTGGGTAGCCAGGATGAGTTGCTAGATCTGCCCTTCCTCACCGATTACGCCGATACGGTGGGCAAGCCGGTGCTGCTCTCCAGCGTCGAGCTGTTCGAGAAGATGATGCCCGACTACATGGCGGTGCTCGATTCCAATATGATCGCCAAGGATCAAACCGGGGTGGTGGAGGAGGCGCACAAGATCAAGGGGGCGGCCGGCTCCATCGGTCTGCGCCGGCTGCAGCAACTGGCCCAGCTGATCCAGAGCCCGGATCATCCCGCCTGGTGGGAGAACGTGGAGGACTGGATAGAGTCGCTGCGTCGCGAGTGCCCGGGCGATATCGCCAGGTTGAAGCGCTGGCTGCTCTCCTGAGGCGCGTGCCGCCTCTTTACGCACCAAAGGAGATAAACAACATGTATCAGCGTTTGATCCCGTCACTGCGCAGCCACCCCTGGGGTGAGGAAGATCTGCTGGAGGCGACCGAGCTGGATCGCGCCCGCATAGTGCAGGCCGCGCCGGTGCGCCGGTTGCAGCAGAAGACCCAGGTCTTCCCGCTGGATGTGAAGGCTTCGGTGCGCAGCCGTCTCACCCATTCGCTGGAGGTGCAGGAGACGGGCCGCCAAATCAGCCGTCGCATTCTGGCGGCACTGCCCGCGGGGTCGGTGTGTGAGGGGGCCTTCATCAATCTGGTGGAGATGTCCTGCCTGCTGCACGACGTCGGTAACCCGCCGTTCGGTCACTTTGGCGAGCAGGTGATGAGTCAGTGGCTGGCGCAGGCGCTGGATGAGCTGTTTGCCGCCGCGCTTGGGGCCGCGCCCAGCCCGCAATGGGCCGCATTACGCCAGGATCTGCTGGTGTTTGATGGCAATGCCCAGAGCCTGCGGCTGGTGCACAGTCTGCACGAGCTGAATCTGACCCTGGGGCAGCTGGCCGCCCTGTGCAAATATCCGCAGCAACCCCTGCACGACGGCCAACATCATGGTTGGGCCAGCAAGCGTGGTATCTTCTTCAGTGAACAACCCCTCTACCGTTCCCTGAGCCAGAGCCTGGGACTGGCGCCCGGTTGCCGCCACCCGCTGGTCTATATCATGGAGGCGGCCGACGATATCTCCTACTGCATCGCCGATCTCGAAGATGCGGTGGACAGGCGCATTCTCAGCCTGAGCGAATTGCAACAGGCGCTGCGTCGGGCCGATGAGGGGGCCTACATGGCGGGCTTGCTGGCGGATGCCACCGCCTCTGACAGAGGCTTCTTCCCCCATTTTCGCCAGCACCTTACCCGGGATCTGATCGCGCTGGCCGCCCACACCTATGTGAGCGAGCATGAGCTCATCCTGAGCGGTGCCTATCCCCAGGCGTTGCTGCACGGTCAGGTGCCGGCGGCTATGGTGCTCGACACCCTCAAGCAGGTGGCCCGCGAGCAGGTGTTCATGCGGCCCGAGGTTGAGGCGTTGGAGCTGGAAGGCTATGCCGCCCTGCGTGGTGTGCTCTCCACCTATGCCTGTCTGCTGGCATTGCCCGCCAGCCAGTTCGAGCGACTGCTGGCCGGGCAGGGGGGCAGCGAGCTGTTCTTCGCCCGCCGCCTGTTTCACCGCCTGTCGGCCCGTCATCTCAAGGCATACCGGTTGGCGGTGGCCAGCCGGGATCCCCGTTTCGACAAGGGTGCCGAACAGGAGTGGTATTACCGGGTGCGGCTGCTGCTCGACTATGTGAGTGGCATGACGGATACCTATGCGCTGGAAGAGTTCCGCCTCTTGTCCGGGATCTGACACGCGCTAGGCAAATCCTGTGCGTGCAGTCCGGGGCCTGATGTGTGCGGCTGATGGGCGAGAGTTCTGTGTCTCGTCTGGATATTGACAGATGACTCACTCCCCATATGGGGGGGAGGTTCTTGTATAAAATTCGGTCTTTTTTTAGACTGTGGCAACTTGTTCAACTTTCACACGGTAAGGAGACGATCATGCAACATTCAATGCTAAACGTTGCGTTCGATCGCTGCATTGGCAGCGCGAAGACTCGTGCTCTTTTTCTACCGCGTGGAGGAAACAGGTAACACCTGCTTTTTCATCACCCGCGGTTGTCCCGCAGGGTGATTGCCTCTCTCCGGGAGAACCGCACGTTCAACTGGAGAATATCATGTCTATCGAACTGACCCTGCTGCGCACCGTCGAATCCCTGGTTCAGAAACGGATCACCCGGCTGGAACGCCGCACCTCTTACCTGCACCTCTCGCCAGCCTTGCTGAAAGACATAGGTCTGGAAGGGCAGAATGTGCAGATCGCCCACGTCCGTGAGCAGGAGTATCAAACCGGCTTCCGGCTTGGGAATCGAATAACCTGACAGGAAGGGGTCAGGCCCCTTCTTGCAAGAAGATGGCAGGATTAGACCTTAATGCCAGTCAGTTAAGATTGTTTTAGTCTCAGCCCGTGAGGTATAAGGGCCAAAGAGTGAGGGAGGCATTATGCCTCCCTTTTTTTATTGGATGCCAGCCAGATCAAGGGTTTCAGCCCAATTGACGCCTTCACCATAGCGCTGTTTTTTTATTAAAAATTTGAATATTTAGTCAAAAAAATGCTTTACTCACTCGCCTTCGGCTTAGGTCTGTCATTTTTCGTATCCGCTTGAGTTTGGTTCCGAATTTTCATTCGCACATTCTGCCAAAATCTTTATCATCGCTCTCCGATCTATTCAGGAGTTGTCCATGTTGCGTCTTTGCTATCGCGCCTTCCTGTTGTGCTGGCTTGCTTGTTGGAGCCTTGCCGCCGCGGCAGAAACCGGTCTGGACAAGGATCGAATGGGGCTGTCCGAGCGCCTGTGGCTCGCCACACGCAGCGATCTGGTGGTCGGCATGCCCTCGGTGGCCTGGCCCCCTTATGTCTATGCCAATAGCCGGGGTGGTTACAGCGGCCCGCTGGATGATTTTGCCTCTCTGATTGCGAGCCGACTGGGGCTGACCCTGCGCTACAAGACCTACCCCTACTATGCCGGAGCCCAGCAGGCCTTGCTCGATGGCGAGGTCGACATGTTGCTCGGCGTGACCCCCAGCCAGTCGCGGCAGCAACAGATGCGCTTTACCTCTGATCTCGTAGGGATGCCCCGTGGCATTCTGCTGGCGAAGGGGGATGACCAGCTGACCCTGACAGCTGCCCGTCAACTGCGCTGGGTGTGTGAACATAGTTTCAGCTCCTGTGAGACGCTGGCTGAGCTGGGCATGACGCATCTGGCGGAAGCGGACAGCAGCGAAGAGGCTGTCTTCATGGTGAAGAGGGGCCTGGCGGATGCCTATCTGGCGGATCTGCCTGCTCTTGTTCGCTTGCAGCGTCTGCAACAGCAGGCGAATCTGAAGGTGATCACCCCGGACTGGGTGACGGATACCTCGGTGGCCATCGCGGTGGGCCCCAGCAATCAGGGCCTGCAGGGACTGCTGGAGCTGGCACTCAACGATATTCCCCTCAATGAACGGCGCCGCATTCTGGAGACCGGCGGCATAGTCGACTACGAACTGGCCAATGGCCCTCGCCAGATTATTTTCAACCAGAGCGAGCTGGAGTGGTTGGCGCAGCACCCGACCCTGAGATTCGGCGTCGCCCCCGACTGGCCAGCGGTGAGTGAGATAGACGGCAGCGGCCAGTTCAAGGGATTCCTCGCTGATCTGCTCAAGCTGCTCAGCATGCGCTCCGGCCTCCAGTTCACCTTGGTGCCGACCAGCAGCTGGGCCGAGACTCAGGCGCTGTTCAAGGCGGGCAAGCTGGATCTCATCCCGGCCATGACGCCGACCCCCGAACGCCGCCAATTTTCTCTGTTTACCCCCGAATACGCTTTCATCCACAGGCTGCTTGTGGCCAGGCATGGTGAGGTTGAGCTTGAGGATCTCAATCAGCTCAAAGGGAGAAGGGTGGGAATCGTCGCAGGTACGATCGAGAAGTCGCTGCTCAAGGCGTTGGGAGCTTATCCGGTGACGGTCAGCAATGACACCAGGCTGTTGCCCCTGCTCGATCGACACGAGGTCGATTATGTGCTGATGAGCATGCAGAGGCTGCAACTGGCGCTACAAAAAGGATTCAATAACCGCTATCAGGTGGTCTTCTCCGGCAACGAGTTGCGAGTGCCCATCGCCATGGCGACGCATCAGCAAGATCCTATGCTGCAGCAGATCCTGACCAAGGTGTTGCTCTCCATCCGTCCTGACGAGCTGTCGAGGCTGGAGCAGAAGTGGTTCTCCCTCACCATCCAGACCGGCATCAATCCGGCGACCGTGATGCGCTGGTCCTTTTTCGGGATCGGCGCCTTCCTGCTCAGTGCCTTGCTGTTCATCGGCTGGAACCGCACGCTGCGCCGCCAAATCGTCCAGCGCCAGCTGGCCGAGGACAAGTTGAACGAGCAGCTGACCTTCGTGCAGACCCTGCTCAACTCCCTGCCCAACATGGTGGCGCTGCGAAATCGTGAGCAGTGTATCACCCTCAGCAACCAGGCCTACCGGGATGCCTTCATCGGGGCCAAGGTCGGTGATGATTACGACGATCTCGACGACATGCCGCCCCAGGAGCAGGAGCGGGTGCTCAGGGAGGAGTTGGAGGTGTGGCAGAGCGGTGAGCAGCTGGAAGGGGCGGGGTACAGCCGCCGCCAAGATGGCGCCATGTTCCACGTCATCTATACCAAGCGCCCCTATCGCTCCCCGAACGGCGACATGCTGGGTGTACTGACTGTGCTGACCGACGTGACTCGCATCAAGGAGGCCGAGGCGCGGGCCCGTCAGGCGGAGACCCGGCTCACTCAGATCACCGACAGCATGCCGGGCATCGTTTATCAATATCTGTGGCAGGGGCCTGGCAAGGGCCGCTTCCTCTATGCTTCCCAGGGGGCGAGCGAGATCCTGGGCGCCAGTCAGCAAGATATGCTGTCGGCCGAGTCGGGCGGCGAGGTGTTCGGCTTTACCGAAGAGGCGCTGCAGGATTTTGTCAGCAAGTTGGCCAATCATGCCGAGACGCTGGCGCGGCTCGATCTGGAGGTCAGGGTCGAGCGTCCCGAAGGGGATCGCTATTTGCAGGTGCGCGGCAGTTTCGTGCCGCAGGATGAGGGAAATCTGATCCTCAACGGGGTGATCCAGGACATCACTGCACTCAAGCGCCAGGAGAACGATCTGAGAGAGGCACGTGCCTATGCGGAGCAGGCGATGCAGGTGCGCAGCCGTTTCCTCGCCACCATGAGCCACGAGCTCAGGACTCCCATCTCCGGCATGCACGGCATGTTGGAATTGTTGCAGATGAGCGAGCTGAACGAGGATCAGCGCTACATGCTGCGCAACGTCATCACCTCCACTAACAACCTGCTCTATCTTGTCAACGATGTGCTCGACTTTTCTAAGATAGAGGCGGGCCAGTTGCAACTGCATTATCAGGATTGTCGCCTCTCCTCCGTGATCTGCGACGTGATCCGTGGCCATGCCACACTGGCTCATGGCAAGGGGTTGAAGGTGGCGCTGGAGTGGGCGATCGAGGTGCCGGATCTGGCCCGTATCGATGCCGTGCGGGTGGGGCAGGTGCTCTCCAATCTGCTCAACAATGCGGTCAAGTTCACCGAGCGAGGAGAGATCCGTATCCAGGTCAGCTATCGCGTTGAACAACTGTTTATCGCCGTCAGCGATACCGGTATCGGCATCGCGGAAGAGAAGCAGGATCGCTTGTTTACCCCGTTCGAGCAGGTGGAGTCCGACATAACCCGACGCTTCGGAGGCACCGGGCTGGGACTGGCCATCTGTCATCAGCTGGCCCAGAAAATGGGGGGCAGTCTGGCTCTTGAGAGCAAACCGGGTCAGGGAACCCGGCTGACGTTCTGTTTCCCGCTTACGGAGTGCCAATGGGATGCGCCGCCGCTGGCAGGTCAGCAGTGGTGGCTGTTTGGCGAGGATGCGGCCCTGCAGTCTGCCATGCTGCGGCTGGGGGCCAGATTGAATCGTCTGGCCCCCCAACAGTGGCAGCAACCGGTGAGTGGTTTGTTATTAGCGGAGGAGGGCTGGCTCGAGCAGGCGCTGGGCAGCGAGTGGTCGACACGTTTGCAGCAATCCGCCCTCAAGGGCATAGTGCTCTCCCCGCTGGAAGCGCTGCGCGGCCGCATGGACTCGGATGCCTGGTGGCGCCTGGGTCAATCCCCGCTTTACCCCGATCTGTTGCTGGAGACCTGCCACCAGTTGCTGGGGGAAAAAGCGATCAATCCGGTGCAGGCCCATGCCGCTCAATTGCAGGGGCGGGTGCTGGTGGCCGACGATCATCCCATCAATCGCGCCCTGTTGGCGCGCCAGCTTGGCATTCTCGGGGTGGACGCCGAGGTGGTGGACGATGGCGAAAAAGCGCTGCGTACCTGGCAGGGGCAGGATTTTTCCCTGCTGCTGACCGACTGTCACATGCCGGTGATGGATGGCTACACCTTGACCCGGACCCTGCGGGCACAGGGGGAACAGGCTCCCATCATCGGTGTCACGGCCGATACGTCGGAAGGGGCCGGCCTGCAGATGCAGCAGGCCGGCATGAACGACATGCTGTTCAAGCCCTACACCCTGAATACCCTGCGCCAGATGCTGGCCCGCTGGTTGCCGGCGGTCGTGCCGGCGGACGAGGCGGCGGACGAGGCGGCGCCACAGTCTACTGAACCGGCCAGGCAGCAGGGAGAGCGCTGGATCTCGTTGTTCGGGGATGATGAGGTGGCCCGCAGCATGGCGCAAGAGTACCTGGATTCCAACCGACAGGATGGCGATGACATGATGCAGGCGGTGGCTTGCCAAGATACCCATGCCCTGGTGGAGACGGCGCACCGCATCAAGGGCGCTGCCCGCATGGTAGGACAGTTGGCATTGGCAGAGGAAGCTGCCCGACTCGAAGCGGCGGCCCGTCTGAAGCAACTGGAAGAACTCACCGAGTTGAGCCAGACAGTACTGGCGCTGATGAATTCTATTACACGCGAAATTGGACTATGGCTCGATGAACAAAACACAGCATGAGTTGGTGATCATGGTGGTGGAAGACCACGCGTTCCAGCGCAAGGCACTGATGCACCAGATCCGTGGGCTCGGTTATTCCTCCTTGCTGGAGGCCCAGGACGGATTGGAGGCGCTGGCCATGTGTCAGCGTCATCAGGTCGACATCCTGTTTTGCGATCTGCGCATGCCCGGCATGGATGGCATGGCGTTGCTGCGCCGTCTCTCCCTCGGCGGTTTTCGTGGCGGCATTATCCTCTCCAGCGCGCTGGAAGATGACGTGGTCGAAGCCGTGCTGCGGATGAGCGCTGCCTATGGTCTGCAGGTGCTGGGGCGTATCGAGAAGCCCTCCAGCCAGCAGCAGATCAGCCAGCTGATTGGCGCCTGGCGGCCACAACAGGAACGGGCCCAGGAGGAGGACGGCCACAGCCTGACCCTGGATGTGCTGAGTCGGGCGTTGGAGCAGGATCAGTTGCTGCCTTGGTATCAGCCCAAGGTGAGCTTTGGCTCGGGGCAGTGGGTCGGCATGGAGGCGCTCGCACGCTGGCAACATCCGGACTACGGCCTCATCTCGCCGGCTCGCTTCATTCCGCTGGCGGAGCACAATGGTCTTATCGACCAGCTGACCGAGGTGATCATCAGCAAGTCCCTGCGCGATGGCCACCTGTGGGAGCGGACTGGTCTTTCCCTCAACCTGTCGATGAACCTCTCCACCACCTCCCTCATCGAAGGGGATCTCTGTAACACCCTGATCAACCAGTGTCAGCGCTGGAGTATCAACCCCGAGCTCATCACCCTGGAGGTGACGGAGAGCTCGTTCGTGAAGGATCTGGGCAAGTCGCTGGAGGTGCTGACCCGTCTGCGCATGCATGGCTTTGGGCTTTCCATCGATGACTTCGGGACCGGCTACTCCTCCATGCAGCAGCTGGCCCTGCTGCCTTTCACCGAGCTCAAGCTGGATCGCTCCTTCGTTGATCGCTGCTATGAGGATCCCTCACGTTTGGCCATAATAGAGTCAAGTATCGAGCTGGCCCGCAAACTGGGGCTCAAGTCGGTCGCCGAGGGGGTTGAGGATGAGCTGACCTGGCGACTGCTGGCCAAGTTGGGGTGCGATGTGTGTCAGGGCTTCTTCTCCGCCCGACCCATGCCGCGTGATGAATTGATGGGATGGCATGACTCCTGGCGCGAACGGTTACCGGGTCTGATCGGAGACTGAGTGCCGGGGTACATGCCGAAACGAATCTACTGGAGCTGGCGTTACCGGCCCTGCTGCGGGATGAGGCAATCCAGCCAGAGCAGTCGGCAGGGGGAGGAGATAGTGGCCCGACTGGCGCAGGATACCGGACGGCTGACGTCCGTCATCAACCGCTTCGAGCTGGATGCCTGATGGCCGATAGTGAGGAGGAAACAGATAAACTGAGACGGGCCTGTGGGCCCGTTTGCTTATCAGTCCAGACGGCGTAAAGCCTGATTGTCGAAACTGCTGCTGGTCTCCTGGTTCAGCAGACTGACCAGCAGGAGTGAGGCGTTGCTCGCCATGGACGCCAGATGAGGGCTAGTCCAGACGGCGGAAGGCCTGATTGTCGAAACTGCTGGATGTCTCCTGGTTCAGCAGACTGACCAGCAGGATGGCGCGTTTCTCCCCATCCGGTTCCAGATAGATGGCCTCGAACCCGGCTAATGGACCCGATTCGATCAACACCTTGTCGCCCTGGGTCGGCAGGTTGGCGTAGCTGGCTCTCGCCTCGTCGCTGTCATCGCGGCTCATCAACTGATAGACCAGCTGGCTGCTGATGGAGGTCCACTCCTTGCCAAAGTGGATGATACGGCTGATGCCACGGGTCGATTTCAGGGTGACAGGGGTGACCTCTTCCAGATCCACATAGATGAACAGATAGTTGGGAAACATGGGTTCCCGCACCGGGACACGCTTGCCCCGCCGCAGCTTCTCGATTTCGACCATGGGGTAATAGGATGCAATCCCCTGGGCTTCAAGATGGGCGCGGGCGCGGGCCTCTTCCTTTGGCTTGCAGTAGGCCAGATACCATTTTTTCATGTTCTGTTATGTTCGTGTTGCCGTGCTCCCGGTTATGATAACCGCGACAATAAAAAAGGCCACGCTTGGCGTGGCCTTTTTTGCAGAGTGAGCGATTACCAACCTTTGACGATGCCACCTTTGAACAGTTCGTTAGCAGTTTTGTACACTTCATCGCTCTGGAAGGCCTGGACGAACTCCTTCACCTTGGCGTCATCCTTGTTGTTGCCACGAGAAACGAGCAGGTTGACGTAGGGGGAGTCCTTGTCTTCCACGAACAAGCCGTCACGGCTTGGCAGCAGGTCGATCTGGGAGGCGTAGACAGTGTTGATGATGGCCAGATCCACGTCTTCCAGGGAACGGGGCAGCTGGGCTGCTTCCAGTTCAACAATCTTCAGCTTCTTCGGGTTGCTGGCGATGTCGAGCACGGTCGCTTCCAGGCCTGTGCCCTCTTTCAGGGTCAGCAGGCCCTGCTTTTGCAACAGGATCAGGGAACGACCCAGGTTGGTCGGATCGTTCGGCACGGCGATCTGCGCACCCTCTTTCAGATCGGCCAGGGTCTTGATCTTCTTGGAGTAGCCGGCGATGGGGTAGACGAAGGTGTTGCCGACCGGCACCAGATCAAAGCCGCGATCCTTGACCTGGCTATCCAGATACGGTTTGTGCTGGAAGGCGTTCAGATCGATGCTGCCATCGTTCAGGGCCACGTTCGGGGTGGCGAAGTCGGAGAAAGTAACTACTTCGACATCCAGACCGAACTTGTCCTTGGCGACCTTGGCCGCGGCTTCCACCAGCTGGGATTCCGCCCCGGCGATGGCACCCACTTTCAGGGTCTTGTTCTCTTCTTTCTGACCACAACCGGTCAGAACCAGGCCAGCCAGCAGGGCAGCCGCAACGGATTTAATGCCAAATTTCATAAAAACCTCCTGTCAGCAATCGACGATTAACGATGATCACATGTGTTGACCAGGCGCTCACCTGCGCTCTGGATGAGTTGAACCAGTAAAACCAGAATGACGACGGTTGCCAGCATGACAGTGGGGTCAAAGCGCTGATAGCCGTAGCGAATACCCACATCACCCAGACCACCGCCGCCGATGGCACCGGCCATGGCAGAGTAGTTCACCAGCGTGACCAGGGTAATAGTGACGCTGTTAACGATGCCGGGCAGGGCCTCGGGCAGCAGCACCTTGGTAATGATTTGCAAGGGTTTGGCACCCATGGCCTTGGCAGCTTCCAGCAAGCCGTCCGGCACCTCCATCAGGGCGCCTTCCACCAGACGGGCGATGAAGGGCACGGCACCTATGGTCAGCGGCACTATGGCGGCTATGGTGCCTATGCTGGTGCCGACAATCAGCCGGGTCAGCGGAATGATGGCGACCAGCAGAATGATGAAGGGCACGGAGCGGCCAATGTTGACTAGGATGCCGAGCAACTTGTTCAGGGCCGGGTTGGCCAGGATCTGGCCCGCCTTGGTCACGTGCAGTGCAACGCCCAGCGGCAGGCCGAGCAGGCAGCCAAACAGGGCGGAGGCAAACACCATCAGCAGGGTATCGCCGAGTGCTGTGACCAGCAGATTAATCATTGCTTCGGACATAACCCATTACCTCCAGCTGAATATGGTTGTCGATCAGGAACTGCTGGGTCGCCTCGCACTGGGCCTCATCCCCGAACAATTCTGCCAGCAGGAAGCCGAACTTGACGCCCCCGGCGTACTCGATATCGGCGCTCAGTATGCTGATATCGATGTTGAAGCGACGGCTCGCCTCGGAAATCAGTGGCGTATCGACTGTGCTACCGGTAAAGCCGAGCTTCACCAGCGGATAACTGTTGGCCACCCGCTCTGCACTTAGCCTGTCCTGATACTCCTGCGGAACCTCAAGATGTATGGTGGAGTGGATGAAGTCCCGTGCCAGCTGGGTCTTGGCATTGCTGAAGAACCAGGCGACCTCGCCCTGCTCGATCAGACTGCCGTCGCTGATGATGGCTACGTCATCACAGATCCCCTTCACCACGTCCATCTCATGGGTGATGAGCAAGATGGTGAGCCCCAGTTTGACGTTGATCTCCTTGAGCAGGCTCAGGATCGAACGGGTAGTCTGCGGATCCAGGGCCGAAGTGGCCTCGTCACACAGCAATACCTTGGGGGCCGGTGCCAGGGCGCGGGCGATGGCGACGCGCTGTTTCTGACCGCCTGACAGCTCGGACGGATAGGCATGAGCACGGGCTTCCAGCCCGACCAGGGCCAGCAATTCATCGACCCGGGCCCGGATTTGGGACTTGCTCCAGCCTGCCAGTTCCAGCGGAAACGCGATATTGGCGAACACGGTACGGGAGGAGAGCAGGTTGAAGTGCTGAAAAATCATGCCGATCTGGCGGCGGGCCAGGGTCAGGTCCCGCTCCGGCAGGGCGACCAAGTCCTGGCCATCGACGATGACCTGGCCCTCTGTCGGGCGCTCCAGCAGGTTGACACAACGAATGAGGGTGCTCTTGCCAGCCCCTGAGGCGCCGATCACCCCGAAAATTTTGCCTTGTGGCACATGCAGGCTCACGTCACGCAGGGCGTGCACGGCATCACTGCCTTTACCGTAGACTTTGTTGAGACCGTTCAACTTAATCATGGATTCTTCCGTGCTAACAGCCTTAAAGCACAGGGCGCTACAGGCGGGTGAATTGGGCAGAGGTTCCACTGGGTTACTCTGTCATCATGGAGGATGATGCTAAGATGTCTGGATGGCTGTGTCAATGCTGATTTAGACGTTTAGACGTCTAAAAAAGTGATAAGGATTCCCGTCTGCCGACTAACGCGAACGGTGATCTGGTTCACATCAATATTGTATTTGGCAGTGTAGCCATATTGCCGAATATCACATGGTAAATGTGTTCTTATATCCTTCTTTATTAGTCTCGATTCAGATTTGCCTGGTCATGCTGCCATCGCGACCGTATCGGCACAAATCATTCCACTTTGTTCTGATCGCTGTTTTCTTGGTCGTTGCCTGCCATGCCCAGACTCAGGACATAGTGCAGCAGGTGTGTCGTCAGGAGGAGAAACTCATCGGCGAGCTGGGCCACCTGGCCCGCGAGTGCCCGGCGCAAGAGGCGGTCGCACTGCTGAGTGCGCAGTCATCGCACGAGCAGACCCGCCTGACCCGGCTGGTGCACGGGGGCATAGTCTAGCTACACAGGTGTAATGAGAGAGGCCCAGCATCTGCCGGGCCTTTTCTATGATCGACCCAAGGTGGGGATGCCGCCTTACTGCTGTTCGGCGGTGCGTTCGGCCGCATGGAGGGCGGCGCCTATGATACCGGCCTGATTGAGGTTGGCGGCCGCTACCAGGGGGGCCCGGGTCTCAATCTTGTCGATGAACTTATCGAGCTTGGAGGAGCTGCCGCCCCCCAGAATGAAGAGGTCGGGGGAGAACAGAAACTCCAGCCTGGCCAGGTATTTGTTGAAGCGTTTGCCCCAGCGGCCCCAGGAGAGATCCTCGCGTTTGCGCACCGCATCGGAGCAGTAGTGCTCGGCAACCTTGCCCTCCAGCATCAGGTGGCCCAGCTCGGTGTTGGGCAGCAGCTGACCATTGACGAACACGGCTGTGCCTATGCCGGTGCCGATTGTGACGAGTATGATGACGCCCTTGCGATCCTTGCCGGTACCGAAGCGCATCTCGGCCAGGCCAGCCGCATCGGCATCGTTGAGCACATGGCAGGGCAGGCCGGTCACATCGGCAAACAGGTGAGCGGCATCGGTCTCAACCCAGCGCTTGTCGATGTTGGCCGCACTCTTGGCGATGCCGTTGTGGATGGTGGCGGGAAAGCCGCAGCCCACCGGGCCCTTCCATTGGAAATGTTCTACCAGTGCCTTGAGGGTATGTGCCACGGCGGCCGGGGTGGCCGGTTGCGGCGTCACCAGACGATGGCGCTCGCCAATCAGCTCGCCCGTTTCGGTATCGACCAGGCATCCCTTGATCCCTGAGCCACCGATATCCACTCCCAACATCTGCATCAGATTGTTCCTTTTATAGTGCCGACGCTTTACCGTCGACAGAGCATGAAAAAATGACGTGTATCCGGCAAAGAGCAGGCCGCTTATGCGTGGTCTGGTAAACCTTTTTCGATGCAACGGATCAGCAAACGGGTTTTTTTGCTGTCATCCTGCTGGCGCCGGGCCAGGGTTGCCAGCGCCCACGTTATGTGTTCGGCCACCATGGGCTCAGCCTCGTCCAGCGCGAGTTGCAACGCCGCTATGACGTCGGGGATGGCCGGGCCGTTGCCGAGTGCCACCGCCAGGTTGCGGCGCCAGCGCTGATAGCCGATACGCCGGATCGGGCTCCCCTCAGTGTGCTTGAGAAACTCGCTCTCGCTCCAGCGCCACAGCTCTAGCAGAGGGGGGCGGTGCAGGTTGGGGCGCGCTTTGAAGTCGGGTTCCGGGCTTACATTCGCATAGCGATTCCAGGGGCAGATGAGCTGGCAATCGTCACAACCATAGATGCGATTGCCCATCAGCGGCCTGAACTCTTCCGGGATGGGGCCGTCGTTCTCTATGGTGAGGTAGGAGATGCAGCGGCGCCCATCCACCACATAGGGGGCGACGATGGCGCCGGTCGGGCAGATATTGATACAGGCCACGCACTTGCCGCACAGCTCTTTTTCCACCGGGGCATCCAGGGGGAGCGGCAGGCTGATCAGCAGCTCCCCCAGAAAGAAGAAGGAACCCGCCGACTCGTTGAGCAACAGTGAATGCTTGCCAATCCAGCCTAGTCCCGCCTTGGCGGCCAGTGGCCGCTCCAGTATGGGGGCCGAGTCGACGAAAGGGCGCCACTCTCCCATGGTGTCCTGGTCGGTGTGAAACAGCGCCTGGCAGCGCTGCTCGATCCGCTCCCCCAGCAGCTTGAGGCGGTTGCGCAGCACCTTGTGGTAGTCGCGGCCGAGGGCGTAGCGGCTGATGTAGCCGAGGGTCGGGTCGCGCAGGGTGGCGGCAAAACCGGCCTCGAAAGGCAGGTAGTTCATCCGTACCGACAGCACCCGCAGGGTGCCCGGCAGCAGTTCGTGGGGCCTGGCTCGCATCATGCCGTGGCGGGCCATGTAGTCCATGCTGCCGTGATGGCCGGCATCCAGCCAAGCCTGCAACCTGGGCTCTTCGAGGCTGAGATCCGTGTCCGTGATGCCGATCTGGTCAAATCCTAGCTCGCTCGCCCATAGCTTGATATCGTGGGCCAACTGCTGAAAATCAGGTGTGCTCATGCTGCATCCAGCCCCAAAGGCTTGATGTCCCGGGCCAACCTGCGGTGAAAATCAGGCGTGCTCATGTTGCATTCAGTCCCAAAGGTTTGATGTCCCGGGTCAACCTGCGGTGAAAATCAGGCGTGCTCATGCGGCATCTGGTCCAAAGGCTTGATGTCCTGGGTCAACCGGCAGTGAAAATCTGCCGCACCGGATGCCCAGAGCGTGTCAGCCAGGGTCAATGGATGAAAGTCAGGAGCCGTCATGGTAAAGGTCATCAGGGATACTATCAGCGGTAAAGAGGTGCGCAGTTTACCACGATCACTGTGGCGGACTGAACAGATCCGCGCGCTGGAGCTGCGCTGGGCCGAGCGTGAAGGGCAGGCACTTTATGCCCTGATGGAGCGTGCCGGTGCGGCGCTGCGCACCTATGCCACCCACCATTGGCCACAGAGCCGCAACTGGTGGATCTTTGTCGGCCCCGGCAACAACGGGGGGGACGGCTATGTGCTGGCCCGTCTCGCCAGGCAGATCGGTCTCGAGCCTCAGGTTATCGCCGCGAGGGACCCCGCCGAGCTGAAAGGGGATGCCAGACGGGCCGCGGATGAGTGGCTGGCGCTGGGGGGAACTGTGCTGATGGCCGGCGCGAGCGAGCTTGATTCACTGCCGCCGCCAGATCTGGTGATAGACGCACTGCTCGGCACGGGTGTTCATGCCCCCCTCTCCTTGCCTTTGACAAAGAT
>NZ_CAWNYS010000266.1:0-13999 GCF_963878295.1 Aeromonas sp. HMWF014
AAGCCGAGGTTCGGCCTAACCAAGTGTCCGGATTTAGTTGACCACTACACCCGGAACGTTGAACGAAAGCCATGAGCAGTAGCCAGCCGTTCAGGCGTCGTGCTTCGGGCCTCGACTCTTCTGAGCAGGGTGGTCAGTGCCATATCTGTGAGCGGTACTTGTTTACGTGGGGACGGGAAAACCCATTCACCATGCAGCCCCCGCACCTTATCCAATACAGCCATAGCCTGAAGAGATAACGGAATGCGGTGAATGACTTGGGTCTTCATCCTATCAGCCGGAATGGTCCAGATTGCAGCATCTAGGTCGAGTTCTTCCCAGCGCATGCTTCTCGCTTCACCAGAGCGGCAGCCGGTCAGGATCACGAACGACAGTAGGGCTCGGCTGACATCAAAGCGCTCTGCATTCGCTAAGTGCTGTTGGTAGAACGCTGGCAGTATCCGCCAATCCATCGCTGGTTGGTGCTGAGTGCGGATTGCTTTACTGGGCTGTAGTGGTAGTAGCTTATCCACGACATCGACAGGGTTCGCTTGGCAGAAGCCATGAGCCCATGCCCAGGCCATCACAGCATGAAGTCTCTGTTTCACGCGGGTGGCGGTTTCCGGGATCGCCAACCAGATAGGCTGTAGTACGCTGGCAATATGCACCGGGGTGATGGCGTTGATAGGCTGCCGACCGATGATCGGGAAGGCGTATTGCTCTAGGGTCGAGATCCATTGCTTCCCATGTTTGGGATTACGCCAGCCTGGGAGTAGCTGTTGGTGCACCTGGCGAGCCGCAATTTCGACTGTGGGTATCGTAGGCTTACTGGCTTCTTCTTTCTTCACCTCCAAGGGGTCCAGCCCTTTGGACAGTTGCTCACGCATCAGACGAGCCTGGCTACCTGCATCTGCAACCGAGACTTCCGGGTAGGAACCTAAGCCAGCATTACGGCGTTTACCGGTGATGGGGCTGACATATCGCAACACCCACTTTCCTTTTCCTTTTATCGTAGATGGATGTAACGCCAGGCCTGTGATTCCTCCATGAGGGAACGGTTTGTCTTCTGGTTTTAAGCTACGCGCCTTGGTATCGGTGAGTGTCGCCATGAGGTCACCTCTGTAGATATGAGTATGCCAACCAGTATGCCATTGCATATGGGTTTTGATAATGTGAGATTGAAATGGATTGGACGGTGTTTATTTATAACAGAATGATTTTAAGTGATTATTTGAAATTTCATGGATGGTTTTAGACTGTGTTATGGCGGGCTGTCTCTCCGCCATTTATTCCCTTCAAGCCCACGCCAGCCGAGGGTTTGGCATGGATATACTATGTCAGCCCATGCTTTCGATCGGTTGATAAGATATGGTGATGCTTTTGAGACTCAGTTCTTCATGGTATCCATCATCGTCTACTGTCCTCGTTGCCCTGCCTGTCCCCACGTTTTTCAGCTCACTTACACCTATGAAGCTCGTAAACCAGGTGTCAAAGAGAAGATTATCGAGATGGCCTTCAACGGCTCAGGTGTCCGTGACACAGCCTGCGTCCTCATATTGGCATTAACACCATCCTGCGCGCCTTAAAGAACTCGCACCAAGACAAGTAACTTCCGAAAAAGTTGTGCTGGATGATATGGAGCTTATCTGTGAATTGGATGAGCAATGGACCTATGTTGGCAACAAAAAACATCGACATTGGCTTTGGTATACCTTTGATACCAAAAGAAAATGCGTTGTTACCTATACTTTCGGCCAGTGAAACGATGAAACATGCCGTCGATTGCTGAGCCTGTTGATCCCCTTCCAGCTTGCGATGACTGGGAAGCTACGCCAAGGAAGTCCCACGCGAGATACATCTGACCGGGAAAATCTTTACACAGCGTATCGAGGGTAACAACCTGACGCTCAGAACGCTCAGAACGCTCAGAACGCTCAGAACGCTCAGAACGCTCAGAACGCGCATCAAGCGACTGGCCCGTAAAACCATCTGTTTTGTTCGCTCTTTTGACATGCACGAGAACGTCATCGACGCCTTTATTAAAAAGAAGCACCACTTAAACTGATTGGGGGAATCGCCAAAAGGTGTTTGGGGCGATTCTAGCCTTTGGCTTGGATCCTACAGCCCAAATAATTCAAGCCCACTGCTGACGAATGGGCTTTTTGTTGTGGAAGCAAAGCAAGTAGAAAATCTCAAAGGAGGGGGATGGATAGTGTGATGTTGGGCCTAGTGTTGGACCAATTGCAAAAAAGCAAAAAGGGTTAGCTTCACTGCGAAGCTAACCCTTTGTTGTATCTGGTGCCGATAAGGGGAATCGAACTCCTGACCTTCGCATTACGAATGCGCTGCTCTACCAGCTGAGCTATACCGGCGTGGCACTAGATTCCCGAAAACAGTGGGTCAAGTAAATGAGTCCCTCTTCTTTTTATGAATAAGCTCATGGAGTTAGAGTCGGGATCAGAGATCGGCAAACTCCGGGATATGGGCTCTGCCGCGGCTCTCGAGAAAATCGAGCAGGGCGCGTGGGGATCGTGCCAGGATCCTGTCCTGCGGGAAGTTTGCCTCGGTCACTAGCCGATGACAGTGCTCGAAATCCCCCAGGCTGAAAGCCACGTGGGAGTCGGAGCCGAAGGTGAGATAGGCGCCCAGATCCCGCGCTGATTCTACGATGGCGCGGCAGTTTCCTTCGCTACCCGGGCGGGAGTGACTGAAGGAGGAGTTGTTGAGTTCCAGCGCCACTCGGTATTCCGCGGCGGCTTTGACCACGGCCTGGATATCGATGGGGAAGGCGGGGTTGCCCGGGTGACTTATCATGTCGACCCGACCGCTCTTGATGGCGTTGATCATGGCCTGTGTATGAGTTGCCTGATCGCAGGGGGGAAATACAGGTTCGTGGAAGCCCGCCATGATCATGTCGAGTCGTGATTCGTAACGTTCGGGGAAGTCGATCTCGCCATCAATGTTTTTGATGTTGGCTTCGATGCCACGCAGTATGCCGACCCCGTCGATCATCCGCGGCAGCACATGCAGATTGACGAAGTGCCAGAAGTGGGGAGCATCGGCCATGTCCGGGCCGTGATCCGTGATGGCAAACAGCTTGATCCCCTTCGCCCTGGCGATGGGCAGATAGTCGTGAATGGTACTGTAAGCGTGGGTGCTGGCGACGGTATGGGTGTGGGTATCGACCGTATACTTCATCTTCTCTCCCCTTCTGGCGTGAGGCGCCAGCATAGCAAAGGCGGCGGGTCGAGACCACGTTGTGGCTTGTCATACTTTGTCACAAATTGCGTGGGCGTTGACAAAGTTTGAACACGCTTGGCCGCCATGATGGATGAATCGATGCAAGCCTGAACTCGCATCGATGGGTTGGATCCGGATGGTGCAACCTTTTTTTCCCCGCCGTCGCTCCCTGCGACGGTTTTTTTATCCGCGTATCGGCACCAGTGCCAGCAGGGCAAAAAAATGCCCAACTAGCATGGAGCAGGTTGGGCGAGACTTAATGCTTAATTACAGTGGCATAGATATAGAGTGTTGTTTGCCCGATAAGTTCCCGCTTTGTTCTCCATTTTTAGCAAAAACATTCCACTAACACTTGTTCACATTCTCTTGACATAAAAGGTTGTGAAACGTACTTTTTAAACATTCGTTTAAGAGAGGTGTTCTGTGAGTAAAATCGATACCAAAAACCGTATTCTCGATGCCGCCGAGGTGTTGTTTGCCGAACGGGGGTTCGCCGATACCTCTTTGCGTCTGATCACCAGCGAGGCCGATGTCAACCTGGCCTCGGTCAACTACCACTTCGGCTCCAAGAAGGAGCTGATCCAGGCCGTGCTCGACCGTTATCTGAGCCTGTTCATGCCTGAGCTGGATGCGCGCCTGAACACCTTGATGGAGCAGGAGCAGCTGACACTGCTGCAACTCTTTGAGAGCTTTGTCGAGCCGCTGATGAAACTCTCGGCAGTGCGGGCCAACGGTCCGGCCATCTTCATGCAGCTGCTGGGACGCGGCTATATCGACAGCCAGGGGCACCTACGCCGCTTTATCACCGCCCACTATGGCCCGATCTTGATGCGGATAACCCAGGCGATCTCCAAGGCCAATCCGGCCCTGTCGCCGGCGGATCTCTTCTGGCGCCTGCACTTCACCCTGGGCACCGTCGTATTCACCATGGCCTCCGCCGATGCGCTACGCGACATCGCCCTGGCCGACTTTGGCCAGCAGCTCGATGTGGAAGGGCTGGTGCGCAACGTTATTCCTTATCTGGCGTCCGGAGTCGGGGCGCCCGTGGAGTCGACCAGGCTCTCCCTGGCCGTGTAACAACCAACAATAAATCAACGGAAACAGTGAAATAGAAGGAACTTGAGTATGATCACATTGCTTGTCCTGCTGGTGCTGGTGCTGGTGCTGGCGATTGCCGTTGTGCTCGGCGTGCCCTCCATCCGTAAAAAGGTGGTAACCCGTCCCGTGTTCGGCATCTTCAAGAAGATATTGCCGCCCTTGTCGGCCACCGAGCGGGAGGCCATGGAAGCCGGCTCCGTCTGGTGGGATGGCGAGTTGTTTCGCGGTAATCCCGACTGGAAAAAACTGCACGGTTACGGCAAGGCCGAACTGAGCGCCGAAGAGCAGGCCTTCATCGATAATCAGGTCGAAACCCTGCTCGCCATGGTTGATGACTTCAAGATCGTCAATGAAACCAAAGACCTGCCGGAGCCGGTGTGGGACTACTTAAAGAAGGAAGGCTTCTTCTCCCTGATCATTCCGAAATCCTACGGCGGCCGTGAATTCTCGGCGATTGCCAACTCCACCATCGTCACCCGCATCGCCACCAAGAGCCTGAGCGTGGCGGTCACCGTCATGGTGCCAAACTCCCTCGGCCCGGGCGAGCTGCTGATGCACTACGGCACCCAGGCCCAGAAAGATTTCTGGCTGCCGGGGCTGGCCAACGGCAAAGAGGTGCCCTGCTTCGCCCTGACCGGACCGGAAGCAGGCTCCGATGCGGGCGCCATTCCTGACAAGGGGATCGTCTGCAAAGGGATGCACAAGGGTGAAGAGGTGCTGGGTATTCGCCTCAACTGGAACAAGCGCTACATCACCCTGGCGCCCCGCGCCACCGTGCTGGGACTGGCGTTCAAACTCTATGACCCTGAAAAACTGCTGGGTGACAAGGAAGAGCTGGGCATCACCTGCGCGCTCATCCCCACCAGCCACCCGGGCGTGCGCGTGGGCGATCGCCACTACCCCATGGGTCTGGCGTTCCTGAACGGCCCGACCTTCGGCAAGGATGTGTTCATTCCGCTCGACTGGATCATCGGCGGCCCGGATTACGCCGGTCGCGGCTGGCGCATGCTGGTCGAATGCCTCTCCGCCGGTCGCGGCATCTCGCTGCCAGCCCTTGGCACCGCCTGTGGTCACATGGCGAGCCGCACCGTGGGTGCTTACTCCTACGTGCGCAAGCAGTTCGGCATGTCCATCGGCAAGTTTGAAGGGGTGCAAGAGGCGCTGGCTCGCATCGGCGGCCTCACCTATCAGCTGGAAGGGGCCCGTCGCATGACCGCCGGCTCCTTGGACTTGGGTCAGGCACCGGCCATCGTCACCGCGATTTCCAAGTACCACATGACCGAAATGGCGCGCCAGATCATGGATGACTCTATGGATATCCACGCCGGTCGCGCCATTCAGCTGGGTCCGAAGAACTACACCGGCTACGCCTACATGGGCATTCCGGTCGCCATCACGGTGGAAGGGGCCAACATCCTGACCCGTAACCTGATGATCTTCGGGCAAGGGGCCACCCGCTGCCACCCGTACGTGTTTGCCGAGCTGGAAGCAGCCGCCGACACCGACGTGGAGCGCGGTCTCGAGAAGTTTGATGCCCTGCTGCTGAAGCATATCGCCTTTGGTACCGGCAACTTCTTCGGCGCCCTGTTCCAGGGGCTGACCCTGGGTCAGTTCAACGGCGCCCCCGTAGGGGGCGAGACCGCCCGTTACTACAAGCAGCTCTCTCGCATGAGTAAAGGGCTGGCGCTGTGTGCCGACGTCTCCATGCTGATGCTGGGTGGCGATCTCAAGCGCAAGGAGATGATCTCTGCCCGTCTGGGCGACGTGCTGAGCCACCTCTATCTGGCCTCCGCCACCCTCAAACACTACGAGGATCAGGGCCGTATGGTCTCCGATCTGCCGTTCGTGCAGTACGCGGTGGAGCGTAACCTCTATCTGATCGGCAAGGCGTTCGAGGGCTTCTTCCAGAACTTCCCGAACAAGGTGGTGGGTGCTGTGCTCAAGCGTGTGGTGTTCCCGTTCGGCGTGGGTTACCAGATGCCGGCGGACGATCGCTGCCACGCCATCTGTCTGGCCATGATGACGCCGGGCGAGTTTCGCGACCGTCTGACTGCGCTGTGCTACGTGGGCAAGGATGACGCGGATCCGGTCGGTCTGATGGATCGCGCCTTCCTGGCCATGGTGGCGGTACAGCCCATTGAGAAAAAGCTGGTGCAGGCCCAGAAAGAGGGCAAGCTTCCCCGCAAGATGGCCCTGCCCGAGCTGGTCGCGGCTGCCCTGTCCCAATCCATCCTGAGCAAGGATGAGGCCGACAAGCTGCTGGCCGCCGATGCTCTGCGCTACGAGGCGATCCAGGTCGACAACTTCGCTCCTGGCGAGCTGGAAGGTTTGTCCCAGCAGGCTCCTGTGGTGCACGCTGCCTGAAATAGCTTCGCAGACTGAACCTGAAACCGGCCGAGATGGCCGGTTTTTTTGTTTGTTTACCATGCAGTTATAACCGTGATGAAGGCCGGCGCAATGCAATCGCCCCCCCCCCTTGGGGCAGGAGGCAAGGCCAATGGAATGGCCGATCACAACAACTCAGGAAGCGTGAATGAATCTCGCCAAAACGGCGATCCAGGGCCCACCAGGAGGGCTGTCTCGATCGTGTGGATTGCCTGTTCAGTATCCGGGGGCAGCCCATCCAGCAGTTTTCCGGTATAGACAGCCCGATCCTCAACATCTCGGTGGATTGGCGCGGGTCTACCAGCGGTATGTTGCCAAGATCAGGCTGACGGGAGAGGGGAACCCGGTATTGCACATCCAGAATGGCGATACCGCCAGTGCGCTCCCGATCTTCCCGCCGGCAAGGCGCTGACAATGAAGCAGGTGCCGGTGACTGTGCTGTTTGGCGACAGCCAGCAGGTAGCGGTGAGCGGGGCGCTCAAGCTGGGGGACAGGGTGGTGGTGCGCGGTGCCGGCAGCTTGCGCCATGGTGACAAGGTCGAACTGTTTCGCTGTTGACACCGCTGTTTCACCATAAAAAACGGCTCCCGCGGGAGCCGTTTTTGTTGCAGCCAGCTGGTCGATTACTCGACCATCATTACCTTGCAGGTGTTGGTACTGCCGACGGTTTCCATCTTGTCGCCATGGGTCAGCAACACCATGTCGCCACTTTGCACCAGCCCCTTGGCTTTGAGCACATCCAGCGCCTCGCGGCACACTTCGTAGACCGGCTTGGTCTCGTCGCCGTCGAACAGCACTGGCGTGACGCCACGGTAGAGGTTGGTCCAGGCCAGGGTCTTGTTGTGCGGTGACATGGCGAAGATCGGCAGGCCGGAGCTGATGCGGGACATCAGCAGCGGGGTGGTGCCGGATTCGGTCAGTGCCACGATCGCCTTGACCCCTTCCAGGTGGTTGGCTGCGTACATGGTCGACATGGCGACCGCCTCTTCCACCGAGGTGAAGGTGTAGCTCATGCGGTGGTTGGAGACGTTCAGGCTCGGGTGTTTCTCGGCGCCCACGCAGACACTGGCCATGGAGGTCACTGTCTCGATGGGGAACTGGCCGGCGGCGGTCTCGGCGGAGAGCATCACTGCGTCTGTGCCATCCAGCACGGCGTTGGCCACGTCCATCACTTCCGCACGGGTCGGCAGCGGGGCGTTGATCATGGACTCCATCATCTGGGTCGCTGTGATGACGACGCGGTTCAGACGGCGGGAGTGACGGATCAACTTCTTCTGTACGCCGACCAGCTCGGGATCACCGATCTCGACGCCCAGATCGCCACGGGCCACCATGACGGCATCGGAGCCGAGGATAATGTCTTCCATTGCTTCATCGGTGGCGACTGTCTCGGCGCGTTCGACCTTGGCCACTATCTTGGCGTTGGAACCGGCTTCACGAGCCAGTTCGCGGGCGTAGCGCAGGTCATCGCCACAACGGGGGAAGGAGACGGCCAGGTAGTCCACGTTCATCAGGGCGGCTGTCTTGATGTCTTCCTTGTCTTTCTCGGTCAGGGCCGGGGCGGAGAGACCGCCGCCTTTCTTGTTGATGCCCTTGTTGTTGGAGAGGGGGCCCGCCACCGTCACAGTGGTGTGAATGCGGCTGCCTTCGACCAACTCCACCTTCAGCTGCACACGACCGTCGTCCAGCAGCAGGATATCGCCGGCTATCACGTCATCGGGCAGGCTCTTGTAGTCGATGCCGACCTGTTCCTGACAGCCTTCGCCCTTGCCGAGCGCGGCATCGAGAATGAACTTGTCGCCGATGGCCAGATAGACCTTGCCATCCTTGAAGGTGGAGACGCGGATTTTGGGGCCTTGCAGGTCACCCATGATGGCGACGTGACGACCGAGTCTGGCGGCGATGTCGCGTACCTGCTTGGCGCGCAGTATGTGGTCTTCAGCAGTGCCGTGGGAGAAGTTCATCCGCACCATGTCGGCGCCGGCACGGATGATCCCCTCGAGGATCCCCTCGCGATCGGTAGCCGGACCGAGTGTGGTTACAATCTTTGTACGTCTTGGCATGAAAGACTCCAGTTTGAAGTTGATATGACTTGGGATACTGCCCCGTCAAGCGCATGGCCCATTGCACCCGCTTGCAAGCCATCTGGGTGGCTTTTGTTACTAAATTACAATACTACACCAAGGAAGGTGGCATAGACAGCCGGGGGCCAAGGCCCCCGCCCGTCAGGAAGCGTGGGGGGTATCAAAGCGGGATTCGCGCAAACCTTCTTTGACTTTCTTCAGGTTTTCGCGAAATTTCATGCCACGGCGCAGGGTAAAACCGGTCGCCAGCACGTCTACCAGAGCCAGCTGGGCAATACGCGATGCCATTGGCATGTAGACATCAGTGTCTTCCGGCACGTCCATGGAGAGCACCAGATTGCACTCGCGGGCCAGCGGGGAATCCTTGGCGGTCATGCCGATGACAGTGGCGTCGTTCTCGCGGGCCAGCGCAGCAATTTCCACCAGCGCCTTGGTGCGCCCGGTGTGGGAGATAAGTACCACCACGTCCCCTTCGCTGCTGTTGATGCAGCTCATGCGCATCATGACGATGTCCTCGAAGCTCACCACTGGGATGTTGAAGCGGAAGAATTTGTTCTGGGCATCGCGGGCGACGGCGGAGGAGGCGCCCAGCCCAAAGAAGCTGATCTTCTTGGACTGGGTCAGGATATCGACGCAACGATTGATGGCGGAGATATCCAGGCTGTTCTTGGCGGCATCCAGACAGGCCATGGTGGATTCGAAGATCTTGGCGGTATAGGTCTCCGGCCCGTCTTCTGCTTCCACGTGGCGGTTCACATAAGGGGTGCCGTTGGCCAGGCTCTGGGCCAGATGCAGTTTGAAGTCGGGAAAGCCCTTGGTATCGAGACGGCGGCAGAAACGGTTAACGGTCGGTTCACTGACGTCGGCCATCTTGGCGAGGGTAGCGATACTGGAATGAATGGCCGTCTGCGGGGAGGCCAGAATGACCTCGGCAACTTTACGCTCTGATTTACTGAAACTTTCCAAATTATTAGTAATTTTATCAAGGGTATTCATCATCACCACCAGGCATTTTTGTAATTTAGCTTCAGTGTCTTTGCACTAAACTCACGGCTAAGCAGGTTTCCAATCAACTTGATGACTATACAAGACAAGCTCTTATCGAAACTAATCTTGGCCCTGCAAAGTATGACTCATGTCTAATTATTTCGTCTTTTTGGTTACAAATTTCCACCCTTTCCGTGAAAACGCTTACAAATGTTGCAAAGCAACAACACTGTGAGCGGGCGCACACTTGCATCCATCAATTGCGCCGCAGGGGGAGGGGCTCGGGTAGAATTGTTGCCAAATAATAATTGCGGGACGGTAAGGGCCGCCCCGACCCAAGTAACGAAGGAGTTGTTTTATGCAGCATACCCATGCACTGGTCGGCGACGTAGGCGGCACCAATGCGCGGCTGGCCCTGTGCGAGCTGGCGACTGGTACCATTTCCCAGGCCAAGACCTATTCCGGACTGGCTCACCCCAGTCTCGAGGCCGTAGTGCGCCTCTATCTGGATGAGCATCAGGTGCAGGTGAGTCAGGCCTGTATCGCCATCGCCTGTCCCATCAAGGGCGACTGGGTCGCCATGACCAACCACTGCTGGGAGTTCTCCATCAGCGAGATGCAGGCAAATCTGGGCCTGACCCGCTTGCAGGTGATCAACGACTTCACCGCCGTCTCCATGGCGGTGCCCGTGCTGGCTGATACCGATCGCCTTCAGCTGGGCGGCGCTGCGCCTGTGGCTGGCAAACCCATCGCCATCTATGGTGCGGGCACTGGCCTGGGGGTGGCCCACCTGGTGCAGGCGGGTGAGCAATGGCTGAGCCTGCCGGGCGAGGGGGGTCACGTGGATTTTGCCACCAACAGCGAAGAAGAGGATGCCGTGCTGCAGGTGATGCGCGCCGAACTGGGTCATGTCTCGGCCGAGCGACTGCTCTCCGGGCCCGGTCTGGTCAACATCTATCGCGGTCTGGTGAAGTCTGATGGCCGCGAGCCAGCAGACTTTGCACCCAAAGACATCACAGAGCGGGCGCTGGCGGGCGAATGCCTGGATTGCCGGCGCACCCTCAGCTTGTTCTGCGTGCTGATGGGCCGCTTCGCCGGCAACCTGGCGCTTAACCTGGGCACCTTTGGCGGTGTCTACATCGCCGGTGGCATAGTGCCGCGTTTCCAGGAGTTCTTCATCGGCTCGGGCTTTCGGGTGGCGTTCGAAGACAAGGGACGTTTCAAGTCCTATCTGAAGGATATTCCCGTTTTCCTCATCACCCACGAGGGGCCGGGTCTGCTCGGTGCCGGTGCCTACCTGCGCCAATCGCTGGGCATCAAGTTGTAAGCCGAAACAGGGGCGGCAGCCAACCGTCCCATGGTACAGCTTTGATTCAGTGACCATGGGATAGAGTAACCACACGTACTCAAGAGGCCAGGGCACCATAAGGAGTTGGGACTTGTCTTCATCCACTGGGTGCGTTTGTCACCTGACAAGCCTGAACTGTTTCACCGGCCCTTGCGGCCGGTTTTTTTATCTTTTGATCTCCTCCCTGCTCCCGGATTGTCGCTTCCCCTGCGTGATGTGATCTTGCGGATGCCGGGCTGGGGGAAAAGGGAGGGATAAAGCACAACGCCTGCGGGCAGGCGTCGTTATTCGTGTCGGGGCTGAGGCAAACTCAGGGCAGATCCAGGGTGAAGCGGGCGCCCCCCAGCGGCGATTCATCCACCATGATCTGGCCGCCATAGCTGTGCACTATCTCGGTGACCACGGCCAGACCTATGCCCTGGCCGGGAGAGCTGTCGGCGCGCACGCCGCGCTGGAAGATCTGTTGCGACTTGCTCGGGTCTATGCCCGGGCCATCGTCCTCAATCGCGATCCGCAAGCGGTCGTGGCGGCGGCTCACCGTCACCCGGATTTCGCTGATGGCGAACTTGAAGGCGTTGTCGAGCAGGTTGCCCATCAGCTCCATCAGATCCCCCTGTTCGCCGGCAAAGAAGACGTCGTCATCGAACGTGAAGCGCGTCTGCAACTTCTTGTGGCGATAGACCTTGGCGAGGCTGGCCAGCAGCTTCTCGATGAGGGGCACAGGTTCCGTGCCCTTGCTGGCGAGGCGCTTGCGGCCGGTGACAGCGCGGCGCAGCTGGTACTGGATGATCTGATCCATGGTCAGGATCTGCTCACTGATGTTGTCATGGATGTCGTGCCCCAGCTTGATCTCCTGCGCCGTCATCTGGATCAGCGCCAGCCGGGTTTTCAGGCTGTGGGCCAGATCGTTCAGCGCGTGCTGATACCGCTGGGTCTGTTGGCGTTCGTTCTCCAGCAGCTGGTTGACTGATTCGGTCAGCGGCGTCAGCTCTCGCTCGTAGTCGTCGGAGAGCGCCTCCCGCTTGCCCGCCCGGATCTCGTCGATCTGGCGCGCCATGGTGCGCAATGAGGTCAGGCTCCAGAAGCTGGTGAGCAGCAGCAGGGCGCCGAGCAGCGAGTAGGCCAGCAGGGCCTGGCGGATGCACTGATAGAGGTAGCTGCGGGTCTGGGTCAGGTAACGCTTGGCCGAGTCGACCATCACCACGTAATAGGTGGTGGGGCCCTCACCGTGATTGCGCAGAAAACGCAGGCTGTAGATGAAGTAGCTCTCGCCATTCTGGATGGTGTGACGCTTGAAGAAGTAGTCCTGATCCAGGCCGCCGAGGTACTTCATCAGATCCTGACAGATGGTGCCCTTGGCGCTGATCACCTCCGGCATGTGCAGGCTGGACCAGCTCAGCTGGCCATCGGCCCGGCAGATCAGGGTATCCAGATTGGGGTCGATGGCATCCGGCGTGATCTTGCCGAGATCCTTGGTGGCATGGAGATCCGGCAGCTTGGATGAGAACAGCTTGGAGAGGTTCTCCTGCATGCGGATGCTGGCCTTCTGGGCCTGCTCCTCGGTGTGGCCCAGATAGAGGATGTAGACGGAGAAGGCCATGATGAGCGCTATGACCAGCATGGCGCTCAGCATCAGCTTGATATGCAGCGAACGATGGATCAGTCTCATGGGCCGTGGCAGGCGAAGGCGCATCAGCTGCACGAGAGGTTGAAGATGTAACCCTGGCGCCGGATGGTGGAGATGGGCTGGGTGGTCCCCTCCGGGTCCAGCTTCTTGCGCAGTCGGCTCACCATCACCTCTATGGTGTTGGGGTCCCCTTCACCATCGCCGTAGAGCTGGTCCAGCAGTTGCTGCTTGGAGACCACCTGGCGAGCGTTGCGCATCAGGTATTCGAGGATCAGGTATTCGAAGCTGGTGAGCACGGCCGGCTCACCCGCTATGGTCAGCTCCTTGCGGGAGAGATCCAGCTCATAGTCGCCTGCTTTGACCTTGGGCGAGATGAAGCCAGCGCTGCGCCGCACCAGGGCATTGAGCCGTGCCAGCAGCTCGTCTTTCTGGAACGGCTTGACCAGATAGTCGTCCGCCCCGGCCTCCAGCCCCTCCACCTTGTCCTGCCAGTTGCCACGGGCGGTCAGGATGATGATGGGGAAGGGGATCTGCCGCTCGCGCAGCTGTCTGATGAGTTGCAAGCCGTCCATGTCCGGTAGCCCCAAATCTATGATGGCCACGTCTATGGGGTAATCAGCGGCGTAATGCAGGGCCACCTGGGCACTGTCCGTGCTGTGGACCTGATTCTGGGCCTCGGTCAGCAGGGTGGAGAGGTGGTGATTGAGCAGCTTGTCGTCTTCGACCAACAATATTTTCATAAGGTGCGCGATCATGGGGATCCAAGCTGTCAATTAGAGGGTTTATGCCGGGGAGAGTCAATCCGGATCCTATCAGGAGTGCCTGTATCGGGACTGAATCAGGGCATTTTTATTCGCTGGTTAATCATCAAGGGGTGAGGACCTTTGGGTGCTCCGCCTCTTCCCCGGTCTGCTGGTGCCACAGCCGGGCATAGAGTCCCGATCGTGCCAGCAGCGCCTCGTGGCTGCCTGACTCCACTATCTGCCCCTTGTCCATCACCAGGATGCGATCGGCATTGCGCAGGGTGTTGAGGCGGTGGGCGATGCTGATCAGGGTGCGGCCCTGGCGAATGGCCGCCATGTTGGCCATGATGGCCGCCTCGGATTCGTAGTCGAGGGCCGAGGTGGCCTCGTCGAGCAGCAGTATCCTGGGGTTGGCCAGCAGGGCGCGGGCCAGGGCGATGCGCTGGCGTTGTCCGCCAGAGAGGCGGGCGCCCTTCTCGCCCACCTGCTGCCCAAAGCCCTCGGGCAG
>NZ_CAWNYS010000267.1:0-24721 GCF_963878295.1 Aeromonas sp. HMWF014
GTTGAGAGAGGTCTAGCAGTGATCTATAAATCGGTGGCGGATCGGCTGCGTATCCGGGTCAATGGCGCGGATTGCCGGGTGGGAGACGTATTGCCGAGCGAGAAGATGCTGGCGAGCCAGTTTGGCGTGTCACGGATGACGGTGCGCAAGGCGGTGGACATGCTGATCGAATGGGGGCTGGTGGCGCGGCGCCACGGCAGCGGCACCTATGTGACCAAGAAGGATGTTCAGCATGAGACCAAGGGGTTGAGCGGCTTTACCGAGCTGATGCGCGATCAGGGCCGGGTACTCACCAGTCAGGTGCTGGAGTTTCGTACCATGCCGGCCCCGCCTGCGATTGCCAGCCAGCTCAGGGTCAAGGTTAACGAGCCCGTCTATTTCTCCAGCCGGGTGCGTTCTGTGGATGGTCGGGCCCTGCTGCTGGAGGAGAGCTACATGCCGGTGCGACTGTTTCGCACCCTGTCGGTGGCTCATCTGGAGGGCTCCAAGTTTGCCTATATCGAGAATGAGTGCCAGCTTCCCATCGCTGGCAACTACGAGAGCTTCAGCGCCGTGCTGGCCGACCGGCAGATGGCCGAGTTGCTGCATATCGAGCAGGGGGCGCCCATCCTGCGGCTGACCTCCCTCTCTTATGGCGAGAACGGGGAGTTTCTCAACTACTCCATCATGTTTCGCAACGCCAACGACTATCACGTTGACTACCATCTGCGCCGTGCTCGCGACTGACCCCGCCGCTGGTGGACCATGCCGCTGTCCCGGCCATCGCACAGGCAGCACGCCCCCCCCCCGTCACCGAGGGGGTGTTTGTGGGCCCGGATCGGCCCGTTTCGGGTCGTGTGGGTGACCCAAACCGGCAAGCGGATTTGATACCGGGCGGGCTGGAGGGTAAAGTCGCCACGGCGAAACGGTGGACAGGGTGCGTCAGCACACTGATATGCCGCCGGGTATCGGGTTCATTCCCTTCGCGAGAACAACAAATCGTCCCCTGTCATGGGCAGGGCGAACGTCAGGGCGCAGCCGTGGCTGCGCCATTTTTTTGCAGTGAGAACAGGGTAGGAGAAGTGGAATATGGGGCATAAGCCATCGTTGGTGGGCGGGGCATGTATCATTGCCGGCGTCTGTGTGGGGGCCGGCATGCTGGGCTTGCCGAGTGCCGGGGCGGGTGCCTGGACCATCTGGTCCATCCTGGCCATCACCCTGACCATGGTGGTGATGACGGTCTCCGGCTGGATGCTGCTGGAGTCCTATCAGGGCTACCCGCTGCGCGTGTCGTTCGATACCGTGACCCGAGAGCTGCTGGGAGAGAAGGTCAACGCCCTCAACAACCTCACCGTCTACTTCGTCGGCGGCATACTGCTCTACGCCTACATCACCTCGGCCGGTCTCATCATAGATGGCATGACCGGCATCGGCAGTCACTGGGGATCCATCCTGTTCACTCTGGGTTTCTCCGGATTGGTGTGGCACTCGACCCGGGCGGTGGATCGCATTTCGGTCGTGCTGGTCATCGCCATGGGGCTGAGCTTCGTGTTCGGCATCTCGGGGTTGTCGCTCAACATCAAGCCGACCCTGCTGTTCGATACCCTGAGCCAGCATGCCAGCTATGCACCCTATGCGCTGGCCATGCTGCCGGTGGCGCTCACCTCGTTCGGTTATCACCACTCGGTGTCGTCCATGCGCGCCTACTACGGTGAGGAGCGCCGCGCTCGTTACGCCATCCTCGGTGGTACTGCCATCGCGCTGCTGTTCTACCTCATCTGGCTGGTGAGCGTATTTGGCAACCTGCCGCGCAGCGAGTTCGGGGCTGTGGTGGCACAGGGCGGCAACGTTGACGTGCTGCTCAAGGCGCTGGCCTCGGTGATAGAGTCAGAGGCCGTCGCCAATGCCCTCAACCTCTTCTCCATGGCCGCCATCCTCTCCTCCTTTATCGGGGTCGGTCTGGGGGTGTTCGACTATCTGGCGGATTTGTTCAAGTTTGACAACAGCCATCAGGGCCGCGCCAAGTCGTGGGCTGTCACCTTCCTGCCACCGCTGCTGCTCTCCCTGCTGTTCCCGTTCGGCTTCCTGATGGCCATTGGTTACGCCGGCGCCGTGGCGACCCTCTGGACCTGCATCATACCCGCGCTGCTGGCCTGGAAGGTACGCGCCGGCAAGCGTGCTCAAAGCGGTAAAGGCGATGGCTTCCGCACGCCGGGCGGCCTGCCGATGATAGTGGGCGTCTTGCTGTTCGGGGTGCTGACCGCGCTCTTCCATCTGCTCAACATGGCGGGTCTGCTGCCTGTCTATACCGGCTGAGTTATATAAAAAAACAGCCCGCCCGCCATCACCGGCGGCATACAGCAAAACGGCGCCTTGGGGCGCCGTTTTGCTGTGGAGTGGTTCTCACATATCACCCCCATCCAGCCCAAGTTGTGCAAGGGAAGGATTAAATTTGGATAGTTAAATTTGGACACCCACCTGATGATTAAATTTGGACACCCACCTGACGGAAAATGACGAATAGCTTGGGAGGCTCCATTCGTACGCAGGCTGGTTTAGGGGTTGGAAGGCATGAAACAGCAATGGGAGTACAAGCTGTGAGCCTGAGCGAGCGTCAGTGGCTGCCAGTTGGCAATCAGTGCCTGTACAGCGTCAACGAGGATTGCTGATGGGTGGTGAACGCACGAGGCTTTCCGGTATCAAGGATTGGGCTGATAACATCGCGTCTGGCCACAATGCGCGGCGTAGCGCTGGCAGCAAATCTTGTCGCCAATCGCCCGGATACCGTGACGCCGAAACAGGGTGACTTGCCCCAACCATTGCCCCTCTTCTATGCCCAGGCGCTGCAGCACAGGTGCGAGATGGTGCGGGATATGGCCACGCTTATCCAGACGAATTACGCGTCCTGTCCAATCCACCAGTGCCAGATAATCGGCAAAACTGCAGGGGAGTTCTTCGGGCTTGCCTTCTCTTGCAAAAGGCAACAGCAAGGAGGCTGGTGCGGATAAATCAGCTGTCTGTTCAATCCGTCGCTGGATGCTGGTGAAATCGCTCTCCTCCGGTGTGGTGGCGATGCCAGCCCGGATGGGATTGAGGTCAACATAGGTCATGCAGGCCAGCAGCGCCGACTCGGTGAGCAAAGCCTGGCTTTTGAAGCGTCCTTCCCAGAAGTGGCCCTTGCAGCCATCTTCCTGATTGGCCTGGCGGGCCAGCGACTCGTTCAGCAAGCGCACCAGCCAGCTGATGGAATAGAGGCGTTCCCGCCACTGAGCTATCAGCTGATGCACAACGTCCAGCTCGGGTTCTATCAGTTCATCTCCCTGATACCAACGACGCACCAGCAAGGGCCACTGAAACAGACGGAACCAGCGTTCAGCCACCTCTCGTTCACTCCATTCATGGGCAATATGGGCCTGCACCTTGAGTACCAGATGATAGTGATTGCTCATCACTGCATAGGCGCAGACACCGATGGCAAAGACCTGCGACAGCTGGTCCAGTTTGTCGGCCACCCATTGGCGTCTGTGCTCGTAGCTTTGGCCGGAATGATCATCCTGGCCACAGAGAAAAGCACGCCGAACGCAGCGGCTGACCACGTGGTAGTAAGGCGTATCTGCGAGGCTGATCTGGCGTGAACGGGCGATGGTCATGGCGGCTCTCTCCTCGGGGCTCCCGGTTTAAGGAAAGTGGAGGGGGAGTGAGTTGTCAAAGCTGGGTACAGGTGGGTGTCCCAGCTTTGTCCCCCAGCTTTGTCCCTCCCAGCTTTGGCTATTGCCACGCCTCGCTCATATAAGGGGATGGTTAAGGGTAACGACTGCGAGTAATTTTCAACTGGTGAATCCCAGTGGAACATTGAGCGTCATTACCCCATGCACTGATTGGAAGGCCACGATCAAGCGCCATCAGTGCCATATCAAACATGCCCTTTCCGGGGTAGTCATTCAGATTTTTCAAGACATGGAAGCTCGTCTTGCCATTTTCATAATTTTTTTCCCATGAAATGACGACTGCATTCCCTATGTCGGGGCCACCACTGGCCGATAAAATATAACCAGCATGAACATCTGTTAAGGTGACTTCATCAAGACATTTTACATCGAATTTATAAGCGGCCAATGTACTAGTAGAGAAGATAATCGCTGATGCTGATAAGGCTGCTAGTGTGACGAATTTCAATTTCATTTAACACATCTCCATATTGTGGGTGTCAAAATCAAAATACGGACGTGAGAGAAAAACTCCACATTTATTTAAATTTTAATAAAGTGGTTAGGGTTGTTAAAAATTCAATTTAAAGGATTTTTTGAGGTAATCAAAGGTGGTTCTATTCTTAAGTCATTGATATTTAATGGATTGTTTTTTAATGGAAAAATTAGCTTTCTCTATCCAAGCAGGGGGGGGAGGGTGATGTAAAATGGAAGTTATTTCTTGAGCTGCCCGAACAAATTGGTTGAAAGGTGTACCCTTAAAGGTTCGACCTCAAATAGAGGGGGGGATGTTCATTTATTTATATTTATGTCATATAGCGCCAGAAGCCATTCTTTTGAACGCTTAATAAACACCCGGGGGACAGCAGCAGGCTGATATCTGCTACTTGCAGGAACAGGTGGCTCAGGTTGTTAAACTGGGCCAGACGGTCAGTCTTGAGGGCTTCGTCGTCATCACGATTACCTTATTGAAGAAGGCATAGACCGGCTTGAACAGGGCGGCAACCTGGGTGTTCAACGTCGAGCAGTAAATAGATGGGTGTCCCAGCTTTGTGCCGGAGAATCCATTTACGCTAATGTACGATTATGCCTGACGGCTAATCGAACCTACGGTCATTTTTAGCCTTATTTCATTTTTATTGTCTTGCCTAGCTGTTTTTGAAGTGAGCTCATTGCCTTGTTTGTTTTATCGAACAAATATTCTTCAAGCACCACTATACATTTTTTGTATTCCTCATATTCATTCAGCGGAATAGCAAAGGCGTACCTATGTGACAGGATAAACTCTTCTTCTGTCTCTTCAATATCGAGAAGGGCCTCATCGAGGCCTGACATATCGTTGTGGGCCGCAAATGTGTTCCGAAGCGCCATGATGCGATGATGAATGGGGAGCAAATCACCTCTATCCACAAAAACGTGTTTTTCTTCTAATTTGCTGCGACCCTTCCCTGCTGCTGCGAAACACTTGCCATACGACAATAGAAAGGCTTTAAACAATGCCAGCTGAGTTAACAACTCTTCCATTGAGGATTTAGGACCTATTCTATGGGTATTCTCTGCGAGTTCCAGAAAGCTCTTAGCCTCAAAAGCTTGCATCATCAGAAAAGTCCATTGATCCATAATCCAAAATCGCGGATCGATCTCGATAGCTTTTTGATTGGTGACTTCAGCGCTGGCTAATTGTTTCATTTTTTAGGGCTAACCGTGATTAGATGGGAGATGTACCTGATCCGATAATATAGTTTTCCGTATAATTTCTCACCTTCCTTATTAACTATTATGGAAAACTTATAAGATAGGTGTGGAAAATCCATCTATATCATATTTTGGTTATCCAGGTCGCGAGGTAGGAATACCGAGCATGCGGTGGTAGAAAATAAAAAAGGCACCATAAGGTGCCTTTTTTGATACAGGCAGTGTTACTGCAGCAGGGAGATATCCGCCACTTGCAGGAACAGGTTGCGCAGGTTGTTCAGTAGCGCCAGACGGTTGGCCTTGAGGGCCTCGTCTTCTGCCATCACCATCACCTCGTTGAAGAAGGTATCGACCGGCTCGCGCAGGGCGGCCAGACGGGTGAGGGCAGCCTGATAGTCACCGGCCGCGAACAGCGGGGCCAGTTCGCCTTGCAGGGCAGCAACCTGGGTGGCCAGCGCTTTCTCGGCGGCATCGACCAGCAGTTCCGGTTTGACGGCAGTCGGCAGTTCGCCTTCGACCTTGGCCAGAATGTTGCTCACGCGCTTGTTGGCAGCAGCCAATGCCAGTGCGGCATCCAGCGTGCGGAAGTGGCTGACGGCCTTGACGCGGCGATCGAAGTCGAGCGGACGGGTCGGGCGGCGGGCCAGTACGGCCAGCACCACGTCGGCACCGATGCCTTCGTCCTGATAGGCGGCGCGAAAGCGGCCCAGCATAAAGTCGACCACGTCAGTAACGACGGTGTTGTTGGTCAACTTGTCGCCGTAGACGCGTACCGCTTCTTCAACCAGTTCAACCAGATCCAAGTCCAGCTGCTTTTCGGTCATGATGCGCAGGGCACCGATGGCGGCGCGGCGCAGGGCGAACGGGTCTTTGTCACCTTTGGGCAGCATGCCGATGCCGAAGATACCGGCCAGGGTGTCGAACTTGTCGGCCAGCGCGACGGCGCAGGCTTCCAGAGCGGACGGCAGGGCATCACCGGCAAAGCGCGGCATGTACTGCTCGTTGAGGGCCACGGCCACCACTTCGTCTTCGCCATCGTGACGGGCGTAGTGCATCCCCATGACACCCTGGGTGCTGGCGAACTCGCCGACCATGTTGGTCATCAGGTCACACTTGGAGAGCAGACCGGCACGCTTGGCCTGAGTCACATCGGCGCCGATACGCTCGGCGATAAAGCCGGCGACGGTCTCGATGCGCTCGACCTTGGCCTTGACGGTGCCCAGCTGCTGCTGGAACAGCACGGTTTCAAGGCGCGGCAGGCGGGAGGCCAGGGTCTGCTTGAGGTCGGTCTTGAAGAAGAACTCGGCGTCAGAGAGACGGGGGCGCACCACCTTCTCGTTGCCGCTGATGATCTGGCTCGGGTCTTTTGACTCTATGTTGGTGACGAAGATGAACTTCGGCAGCAGCTTGCCGTTCTTGTCGTAGACCGGGAAGTACTTCTGGTCACCCTTCATGGTGTGAACCAGCGCTTCAGCCGGAACGGCCAGGAACTTCTCTTCGAAGTTGGCAGTCAGCACCACCGGCCACTCGACCAGTGCAGTCACTTCTTCCAGCAGGGCGTCGTCCAGATCGGCAACGCCACCGAAGGCGGCAGCGGCCGCTTCGGCGTCAGCCTTGATCTTGGCCTTGCGCACCATAAAGTCGGCCACTACCTTGCCTTTTTCCAGCAGGATCTGCGGGTACTGGCTGGCGTTGTCGATGGTGAATTCGCTCTCGCCCATAAAGCGGTGACCGCGAAGGGTGCGGGCAGAGTCGATACCCAGAATGGTGGCGGGAACCAGATCCCCATCCAGCAGCAGGGTCACGGTGAACACCGGACGCACGAACTGGATGGTCTTGTCGCCCCAGCGCATCATTTTCGGGATGGGCAGCTTGGCCAGTGCAGCAGCAACCAGCTCACCCAGCAATTCTTTAGCCGGACGGCCTTCGACCTTGGCGGTGTGAACCAGCCACTCACCCTTGTCGGTGACCAGACGCTCGGCTTGAGCAACAGTGATGCCGTTGCCACGGGCCCAGCCTTCGGCAGCCTTGGTCGGCTTGCCTTCAGCATCGAACGCTTGAGAGACGGCCGGGCCGCGCTTCTCGACGCTCTTGCTCGGCTGTTCGCCAGCCAGCTCGCTCACCTTGAGCGCCAGACGGCGCGGTGAGGCAAACCACTCGACACCGGCGAAGGCCAGATCGGCCTTGGTCAGCTCAGCTTTGAAGTTGTCGGCAAAGGCTTCGGCCAGGGAGCGCAGGGCTTTGGGCGGCAGCTCAGCCGTACCGATCTCTACCAGAAATGTATGTTGTGCCATGTCCGTTCCTTAACCTTGCTTGTTCTCACTGCGCTGACACATAGGGAAGCCCAGCGCTTCGCGGGAGGCGTAGTATGCCTCTGCCACGGCCTTGGTCAGGGTGCGAATGCGCAGTATGTAGCGCTGACGCTCGGTGACCGAGATGGCCTTGCGGGCATCCAGCAGGTTGAAGGAGTGAGCGGCTTTGAGGATGCGCTCGTAGGCAGGCAGCGGCAGCGGTTTTTCCAGTGCCAGCAGGTTCTGGGCTTCCTTCTCGTACTGCTCGAAGCAGTGGAACAGGAACTCCACATCGGCGTGTTCGAAGTTGTAGGTGGATTGCTCCACTTCGTTCTGGTGGAACACGTCGCCGTAGGTGGTCTTGCCCAGCGGGCCGTCAGACCAGACCAGATCGTAGACGCTGTCCACGCCCTGAATGTACATGGCCAGACGCTCGAGACCGTAGGTGATCTCGCCGGTGACCGGCTTGCACTCGAGGCCGCCAACTTGCTGGAAGTAGGTGAACTGGGTCACTTCCATGCCGTTTAGCCACACTTCCCAACCCAGACCCCAGGCACCCAGGGTCGGGTTTTCCCAGTTGTCTTCCACGAAGCGGATGTCGTGGATCTCGGGATCCATACCCAGCTCTTTCAGGGAGCCCAGATAGAGTTCCTGAATGTTGTCGGGGGAAGGCTTGATGATCACCTGGAACTGGTAGTAGTGCTGCAGGCGGTTCGGGTTTTCACCGTAGCGGCCGTCAGTCGGACGGCGGGACGGTTGCACGTAAGCGCAGGCGATGGGCTCCGGGCCCAGGGCACGCAGACAGGTCATGGGGTGGGAAGTACCGGCACCCACTTCCATATCCAGCGGCTGAATAATGGTACAGCCCTGGCGGGACCAGTAGTCCTGCAGCTGCAGGATCAGGCCCTGAAAGGTTTTGACATCGAATTTTTGCATAATTTTTTTCGCGCGAAATGAAAATCAGAGCAAGATTTGCTGAATGTGAACCGAGGGAGTATACCGTCTGGCATGGTCGGATAATAGGCGAAATTGCAGGGGATTCAGGGATTGCGCTGCGCCCTGGCTGGTCGGGCGGGCTGTCCGGTATATGATGTGAGCAGTGCCGCCTGCTGAGTGGGCAGGGTCAGGGAAACCGCTGAAATCACAAGGGAGAGGAAATGGAACTGCGCTGCGCATGGGTGACCAAAGACCCGGAATACATTGAATATCATGACAAACAGTGGGGCAGGCCGGTGTATGACGCCCGCGAGCTGTTTGCCAAGCTCTGCCTCGATGGCCAGCAGGCGGGGCTGTCGTGGATCACCATCTTGAAGCGCACCGCGAGCTACTACCGCGCCTATGCTGACTTTGATCCTGTGCTGATCGCCCGGTTCGACGAGCAGGATGTGGAGAGATTGATGCAGGACACCGGCATTATCCGTAACCGGCTCAAGGTGCAGTCGATCATCAGAAATGCCCGCGCCTATCTGGCGCTGGAGGCCGAAGGCGTCGACTTTGCCGATTACCTGTGGGGCTTTGTCGGTGGTACTCCCATGGTCAACCAGCGTCAGGGCAACGGCGATATTCCGGCCACATCAAAGGAGTCAGATGCCATGTCCAAGGCGCTCAAGAAGCTCGGCTTCAACTTCGTCGGCAGCACCATCTGTTACGCCTTTATGCAGGCAGTGGGGATGGTGAACGATCATCTGGTCAGCTGTCCTTGCCATGTCGAGTGCCAGCACTCCCTCCATTAATCCCGCCAACAAAAATGCCAGTCCATTGCTGACTGGCATTGGCTGACGCCGCTAGCGTGGTGAGGGGGCGCTTATGCCATCCCCGCCTTGATCATGCAGGCGCTCTCCTGCGTGCCCACCCTGAAGATGCGATCGAGCAGCCCGTTCTTGAGGAAGATGATCAGCTCCCTGTTGCGCTCCTGTTCGTCGCCACCTTGGCGGCGGATCCGGGCTCCCTGCGCGGCCAACAGCCTGACATCCTACTACTTGTGGCGTTGCAGTTCGGGGTAGCAGGCCTGCTCCATGCTTTTCTCCTCATCGGCAACGTGCTGGGTTGCCAGCTTGAGCAGTTCGTCCAGCCGCTGTTTGCACTGCTGGGGTGAGCTGTTGTCACGGATGGCGTGGTAGAAGCGGTTTATTGCCTCGAACAGCCCCTGATGTTGGCGATCCACGCTCGGCACATTGACCATGAAGGAGTCGTTCCAGTGCTGCGGGTCGTGCTCGCGACCATTGAGGGGGCTCGAGCTGACTTCGAACTGATCGCTGACAAGACGAATCTCCTCGTTCGCTTGGTTGAGATCCCGGGTATGGGTGCGGCTCTCGTGCGAGAGGTCCAGACATTCGCGGGCGATGTTGGCGACCAGCATGACGTTGCGGTTGGTCTCTTCGGTCACCTTGGCCTGTTGCTCTGCTGCGGTGGCGATCTGGCCGTTCATATCGGCAACCCGGGTGATTGCCTCGACGATGGCGTTCAGCGTCTCGCCGGTGCCGGCCGCCTGATTGACCGCCTGTTCGCTCACATTGCGGGTGGTATGCATGGTGTTGACCGCGTGGCGGGTATTGTTCTGCAGCGCCTCGATCCGCTGCTGGATATCAACGGTAGCCGCCTGGGTACGGATAGCCAGCTGGCGTACCTCATCAGCCACCACCGCAAAGCCGCGCCCCTGCTCGCCGGCACGGGCTGCCTCGATGGCGGCGTTGAGTGCCAGCAGGTTGGTCTGTTCCGAGATGGTGCGAATGACCTGCAGTATGTTGCCTATCTGGGTGCTCTCCTGATCCAGCTGGGTTACTTCACCGGCGGATTGCTCGATATGGTCGGCGACCTGACGGATGAGGGCGATGGTCTGGCTCACCTGTTGCTGGCCATCGTGGGCTTGCTGTTGGGTGAGCAGGGTATCCTGACTGGCCTGCTCGGTGTTGTGCTCGATGTTGTGGACGGTTGCGGTCATTTCGTTGATGGCCGTCGCCAGCATGTCGGTGTTTTGCTGGGCTTGCTGCATGCTGTTGAAGGTGCTGCCGGAGTGATCCATCAGCAGTGCCATCTTTTCATGGGTCTTGTGGGAAACCTGCTGCACCGAGCCAACCAGGCCGTCGATATTGTCGAGGAAGCGGTTGAACACCCTGGCCAGATAGGCAAATTCGTCCTGCCCCTGAATGTGCAACCGGAAGGTGAGGTTGTGGCTGCGATTGGCCAGCTCGACCAGCTGTGTCATCAACTGCTGCAGTGGTTTGACGGTTTTGAGGTGGATCAGCAGCAGCATCAGCAGGATAACGGCCAGGCTGACGGCCAGCAGTGTCATGTCCTGACTCTGCAGGGCATGGTTCTGGTTTTCGATAGCCAGCTCCTGCTGCTGTAGTTGTTGCCGCTGCTGCTCGAGCGCCTGTTCGACCGTGCTGGCGATGTTGCCGGTCAAGGCATCGAACCCCTGATCCGGTTCCTTCATCAGGCGGTTGCCCGCTTCGCGTCCCTCTTTGAGGTAGGCATCGACCATCCGCTTGCCCACTTCCAGCTGGCGCGCCAGTTGGGGTGACAGAATGCTTTGCAGCTGGGGCAGGGTGTCGAGCTGCTGACGAGCTGCCTGTGCATGCTGTTCTGCTTCACTGATGGAGTTTTGCTCCCCGGACACGGCCGCATCGGTGAGGAATTGTTGTACCTGGGTGGTGTGGTAGCGCAGCTCCTGCAGCGCTATCTGGACATTGGTGATCTTGATGACTTCCCCCGGTAACAGGCCGAGCTGGCTGGTCAGGGTACTGCGCCAGATGTTGCTCAGCACCATGGTCAGCAAGATGATGAGACTTGCTCCCAGCAGCAGATGCCGGATCGAAAGATTTCGAAGCAGTGAAGACATGGAACCCTCTGATGCCTTATTGATAGTGGGTTCAATAGTAGTCAATGGAGCCACACTACGGCCTGCCTTTCATCACAACTCCGGTGTCTTTATCGGGTTTTTCCCGCTGGTTCAGGGGCGATCCAGTTCAATGGTCGATACTGCTTTTTTCTGCCTTGGGTGACTCTCTTGCTTCTGACGTCACACCTTGGCACACCTCTGGGGTAGAATGCCGCCCTTTAATTTATCGCGTTGTTTTTGAGGTTTTTTTCATGCATTTCAAGACTCTGGTTCCCGCTGTCGCCTTGACCCTTGCCCTGACCGGTTGTACTACCAATCCCTATACCGGTGAATCCCAGACCTCCAAGGGTGCCTGGGGGGCGCTGGCTGGCGCTGCGACGGGCGCCGCCGTGGGGGCGCTCTCCTCCAGCAAGGGTGATCGCAAGAAGGGGATTCTGACTGGTGTGGCCGCCGGTGCCGCCCTGGGTGGCGGTATCGGTTACTACATGGATGTGCAGGAAGCCAAGCTGCGCGAGAAGCTGCAGGGCACTGGCGTCAGCGTGACCCGCAATGGCGACGAGCTGATCCTCAACATGCCGAACAACGTCACCTTCGACAGCTCCAGCGCCCAGCTGAAAGCGGCTGGTGCCAATACTCTGTCCGGCGTGGCCATGGTGGTTGCCGAGTTCAACAAGACCCGCCTGAACGTGGTTGGTCACACCGACAGCACAGGCTCCCGTGATCTGAACATGAGGCTCTCCGCCCAGCGCGCCGACGCCGTTGCTGCGCAGCTGATTGGTCAGGGTGTGAGCGGCAGCCGTATCACCACCACGGGTGTGGGCCCGGATCAGCCGGTTGCCACCAACAGCACTGCTGCTGGCAAGGCCCAGAACCGTCGCGTGACCATTACCCTGACCCCGACTGCTTAAGTCGTCCAGGTTTCGGTAACGAAAAGGCCCCGCCAGTGATGGCGGGGCCTTTTTATTGCTGCCGTTGCGAGCAGTGGCGCCCTGTACTTTGCTCCCTTCTCCCCTTGCGGGAGAAGGAACAGACCCGGATCTCGCGACTTCCTCAGCCATCGGTCACGGTATAGCATCGCGCAGTTTAGACGGCCGCAGTCAGCTGGATTTCAACCTTGTAGCCTTCGTGGGCCAGGCGGGCCTGCACGCAGGCACGAACCGGTGCGGTACCCGCCGGGATCCAGGTATCCCACTGCTCGTTGAAGGCGGTGATGTCTGCAATGTCCTTGAGATAGATGTTGGCCATCAGGATCTTGTCGACCCCGGAGCCATTGGTTTCCAGCAGGCGCTGCAGGCTAGTCAGCACTTCGCGGGTCTGCTGGTGAATGTCGGCCTCTTCGCTCACGGGGACTTCCACCACATAGAGGGTGCCGTTGTGAATGACCACGTCTGACCAACGCTGGGTGGTGCCGACTCGGGTAATGGCTGTCATGTTTGCTCCGAAACTGGGCTTATTGACCCTTGCGGATCAGATAGCGGTAGGGGGTCTGCTCTGTCTCGCTGGCGATCAGGGTGTGATCCATGAAGCGGCAGAAACTGGGGATGTCGCGGGTGGTTGAGGGATCGTCGGCGCTGACCAGCAGGGTTTCCCCTTGTGCCATCAGCCGCACTTTTTTACGCACCATCATCACAGGCTCGGGGCAACGAAGCCCGATTGCGTCCAACTCGTGAGTTGCGTCGCAGAATAAAGCACTCATCAATAATTAACCTTCAACCAATTCAGCTGCCAATGATACTCACGGCGAAAAAATAATCAAATAACCGGGTCAGGAAGCAGCATATGTAACCAAAGTGCTATCTGGCCCTATCTAGTCCCCGTCTTGTGAGTAATATAAAAATTGAACCATATTCGACAAGGAGGTGTGAATATGCAGGTCTCCTACGGCAGATTGCAAGCCTACGCAGGCATGGGGTTCTTGGCTTTCGCCATGATAGTGATGGGCAGCCCGATCGGTAACACTGGTACCTGGTTCGGTTCCATGGTGATGATCGGACTGGGGCTCTGGATCGAGCTCAGCGATTACTACGACGAAGATGAGGACGAGAACGACAACACTTAGCTCCCGGATTTCTCCCACAACGACAAAGGCGGATGCATCATCCGCCTTTGTCGTTTCTGGCCGTTGGGAAAGGGACTAGCGGGTCGAGCGCATGGCCCGCTCCAGACGCAGCGCCGTCTGCTCCGGATTGGCGTTGGGGTCGTTGAAGAAGTTGCTCAGCACATCGAGGATTGCCTGGCGCATATTGGTCGGCGTTGCCATTCCTTCCGCCATGCTGGGCAGCAGGTTGCCCTGTTTTTCCGCGAGCAGGAAATCCTGATAAGAGTGAACGGCGCAGCGGTCGAACTTGCTCATATCAGGGTTGGTCAGCGCCGGGATCGAGCCTTTCACCCGGTTGAACGCCTCCTGAAATTTCGGCGTCATCAGTAGCTGAGCCAGATCGCCCTGCGCCTGTAGCTGGGCGGGATCCCGCTGTTTGAACATGGCGATGGAGTCCAGGTTATAGCTAAACAGCCCGGCACTGCCCGGGCTCGGCAGGCACGCGATAACCTCACCCGGTCGGTAGTTGCCTGCGCTCAGCTCTCCCTTCACCCAGTCACCCATCACCTGCATGGCAGCGCCGCCGCTCTCCAGCAGATTGGTGGCCTGATGCCATTTCAAACCGGCGTATTTTTGCGGCACGTAGGCGCGCAGTTGCTGGAAGCGAGTCAGCACTCGCACCATGTCGGGACCGGTCAGGGTCGCGCTGTCTTGTTCGAGAAACGCCTTGCGATAGAACTCTTTGCCGCCCTCGCCCAGCGCCACCGTTTCGAACAATACCGCCAGTTGCCAGGGCTCGTTACCGATGGCGAGCGGTGTTATGTTTTGCGCCTTGAGCCGTTCGGCCACGGCCACGAACTGGTTCCAGTCGGTGGGCGGCGTCAGCCCCTGATCGTCGAACAACTTGCGGTTGAGCCACAGCCAGTTGACGCGGTGGATGCCGGTGGGCACCGCCATCAGGGCGCCATTCTGGCTGAGGGTTTCCCGCACCATGGCGGGCATTTTGGTGTACCAGCCGAGGTGTTCGGCCATGGGGCTGAGGTCGCGCAGGAAGCCGAGCCCGGCCCACTCCCTCAGCTCATAGCCCTTGAGGTGTGCCGCCTCCGGCGGATTGGCTGCCAGCGCTCGGCTTTTCAATACCGTCATGGCGCTCTTGCCGCCGCCGCCCTGCACTGCGAAGTCGTTCCACTGGTTGCCTTGCTCGGTCCACTCCGATTTGAGCACTTCCACCGCGTTGGCTTCGCCACCGGATGTCCACCAGTGCAGCACCTCCACTTGGGAGGCGCTCACCGGTAGTGATAACAGGGCGATGACAGAAAAAGACAACCACTTCATAAGGTTACTGCCTTGGTAGAGATAGCGTGGCTTGGAGGCCACCTTGCGGGCGATTTTCCAGCACCAGATCGCCGCCGTGGGCGTGGGCTATGTTGCGGGCTATGCCCAGACCAAGGCCGGAACCGGCCAGATCCGTGCTGAGCCGGTAATAAGGCTCGAAGATGCGCTCGAACTGATCGTCCGGCAGGCCTGGCCCCTCATCCATGATGAACAGGATCAGCATCTCTTCGTCGTCCATGAGGATGATGCGCACCTTTTGGCCGTACTTGATGCCGTTGTCTACCAGATTGCCGATACAGCGCTTGAGGGCCAGCAACTTGCCGCGATAGGGCCACTTGCAGTGCCCCTCGATAGTCAGTCGCTCGTCGTGCAGGTTCATCGACTCGGCCATCTGCTCCAGCAGGGCATTGATATCGATCTCTTCGATGTTCTCGTGGATATCTGTCTCTTTTACCGTCTGCAGCGCCCCTTTTACCATCAGCTCCAGCTCGTCGAGATCCTTGTTGAACTTGCTGATCTGCACCTCGTCATCGAGCAGTTCGACCCGCAGCCGCAGCCGGGTGATGGGGGTTTTGAGATCGTGGGAGATGGAGCTGAACAGCCGCTCTCTATCATCGATATAGCGGCGGATGCGGTGTTGCATGATGTTGAAGGCGCGAGTGGCCGCGACGATTTCGGAGGCGCCCTCCTCCTTGAGGGAGGGTTGGTCGATATCCTTGCCGAGATTAACGGCGGCCTTGGCGAGGCGGCGCAGCGGGCGGGTCTGCCAGCGCACCAGCATGAAGGTGAAGAAACAGAGGAACACCGTCATCAGGGCGATGAAACGCACCTGATTGCTCGGCATGACGGTATCGTCGAGGGTCATGTAGGGGGCGGGCAGCAGAGCAGCCAGATAGAGCCACTCACCGGGCTCTATCTCGATCTGGGTCACCAGCACGGGCGGGTTGAGCGGCTCCAGCGATAGCGTATAGCGGGCCCAGGAGGAGGGCAGATCCGCCAGCAGGGTGTCGTTGTTGAAGACGTGCAGCTCTTCCGGGCGGGAGAAGTCCACCTTGATGGCCATGGCATCGGAGAGCTTGCGGGTCAGCACCCCCTGCACCTCTTTCAGCACCAGCGTTTTGCGCTCACTGTCGGGGATGGCGCTGATGTGGATCTCTTCCTCGTTGAGTGACACGAAGAAGCGACTGCCCCCCATGTTGCGCAGCTGATCCAGTGCGATGTGGCGGTACTGCAGCGGCAGCGACTTGAAGAAGTTGACGGTAGAGGCGGCCGACAGCGCCAGGTTGCGGGTGGTGCTGATCATCCCCTCCAGCTCCCGTTTCTGGATCTGTTGCATCCAGATGCCGGTCAGAATGGTCTGGGAGAGCAGGATGGCGAGCAGCAACAGCAGCAGCATTCGCGACAACAGGGAGCGGGGGACCAGCGTCCGCCAGAACCAACCGCTGCTCATGGGATCTCGCGCCTTGTGCCGATCAGCATGCTGTTGCTACCTTTTTGCCTTTCATGGGATCTCGTGCACTTCTGCGATCAGCATGTAGCCACTGCCGCGGATGGTTTTGATGATGCGCGGACTCTTGCCGTTGTCACCCAGCTTCTGACGCAGACGGCTGATCTGCACGTCTATGCCGCGTTCCATCGGCAGGCTTTCGCGGCCGCGGGTGGCATCGGAGATGGTATCGCGATCCAGTACCACACCCGGCTGTTGCAGGAACATGCCGAGCAGCAGGGCATCGCTGCCGGAGAGATCCAGCAGGCTGCCATCGTCGTGGGTCAGCTGGTGGCTCAGGGTGTCCAGGGTCCACTCGGCAAAACGCAGCCGGCGGCTCGGTTCTTTCTCTTTTTCCGGCTGGCGGAATTCGGCGCGGCGCAGCAGCGCCTTGATGCGAGCCTGCAGCTCGCGCGGGCTGAACGGCTTGGCGATATAGTCGTCGGCGCCGAGTTCGAGGCCGATCACCCTGTCCGCCTCATCGGAGGCGGCGGTCAGCATGATGATGGGGACCTGGGAATCGCGACGTATCTGTTGGCAGAGGGTAAAGCCGTCGTCACCTGGCATCATGATATCGAGAATAATCAGGTCCGGGTTGTGCAGGGCGAGCTGCTGGCGCATTTCGTTTCCTTCCGCCGCTGTTAATACCTGGAAACCCGCCCTGGTCAGGTATTCATTGAGCAGCTCGCGGATCTCTTGGTCGTCGTCGACGATCAGCAGTTGTTTGCTCGTTGACATATGTATGTGCATCCACCCATTTTTTTGTGCAGATTGAACCTGTCGGGGGAGCAAAAAGCAAGCAAGCCCCCCATCTAATGTGAGGTTATGGGCATTATCCGCCCATATAGCGCCATTTAAATAAAAAAGGCCGACCCAAACGGGACGGCCAACACGCAGATTCCGACGACAGGAGATCACCCCGTGTGGCGATCTCAACAGACTCAATGACGGGCCGGCAAGGTCGGCCCCAAAAGAGAGTATTCTGGCTCGCCCTCACTGTCGCGGTGAGGGCGAGCCGTTTACATCACACCCGTTCGAATACGGTGGCGATGCCCTGACCCAGACCGATACACATGGTGGCAACCCCCAGGGTGGCATCCTTCTCCTCCATCAGATTGATGAGAGTCGTGGAGATGCGCGCACCGGAGCAGCCGAGCGGGTGGCCCAGCGCAATGGCGCCGCCGTTCAGGTTCACCTTCTCTTCCGCTACGTCCAGCAGCCCCAGGTCCTTGACGCAAGGCAGTGACTGGGCGGCAAAGGCCTCGTTCAGCTCGAACAGATCGATATCACCGACAGTCAGGCCGGCACGTTTGAGTGCTTTCTGGGTGGCCGGTACCGGGCCGTAACCCATGATGGCGGCATCGCAGCCGGCGATGGCCATGGCGCGCACCTTGGCGCGGGGCGTGAGGCCGAGGGCCTTGGCGCGATCCGCACTCATCACCAGCATGGCGGCGGCGCCGTCGGACAGGGCCGAGGAGGTACCGGCGGTCACTGTGCCGTTGACCGGGTCGAACACCGGGCGCAACTGGCTCAGGGTGTCGACCGTGGTCTCCGGGCGGATCACTTCGTCGTAGTCGTAGAAGAAGCGGGCGCCGCTGGCGTCATGCCCTTCCAGACCGACGATCTCTCTGGCGAAGCGCCCTTCCACGGTCGCGGCATAGGCGCGGCGGTGGGAGCGGGCGGCAAACTCGTCCTGCTGCTGACGGCTGATGCCGTGCAGCTTGCCCAGCATCTCGGCAGTCAGCCCCATCATGCCGGAGGCTTTCGCCACCGACTTGGCCATGCCGGGGTGGAAGTCGACGCCGTGGCTCATGGGCACGTGGCCCATGTGCTCGACGCCGCCGATGATGAAGATATCCCCATCACCTACCTGAATGGCGCGGGAGGCGTCATGCAGCGCCTGCATGCTTGAGCCGCACAGGCGGTTGACGGTGACGGCCCCCACCTGTTTCGGAATGCCAGCCAGCAGGGCCGCGTTGCGGGCGATGTTGAAGCCCTGCTCCAGAGTCTGCTGCACGCAGCCCCAGTAGATATCCTCGATCTCGTTCGGGTCGAGGTTGGGGTTGCGCAGCAGGATGGAGCTCATCAGGTGCGCGGACAGATCTTCTGCACGCACGTTGCGGAAGGCGCCGCCCTTGGACCGGCCCATGGGGGTCCGGATACAGTCGACAATGACTACGTCTTTCATGAATGGATCTCCTTTCCGCAATCAGTAGAAGGTTTTGCCCAGGGCGGCCATGTCACGCAGCTTGTCGCTGACGCGGTAGAGCGGGCCCAAATCGGCATACTGGTCGGCCATGGCCACGTAGCGATCCAGACCAATGGTGTCCAGATAGCGGAACACGCCACCACGGAAGGGAGGGAAGCCCAGACCGTAGACCAGCGCGATGTCGGCTTCGGCTGGCGTGGCGACAATGCCCTCTTCCAGACAGAGCACCACCTCGTTGATCATCGGGATCATCATGCGAGCTATGATGGCTTCCTTGTCGAAGTCCTGCTTCGGCTTGGCAATGGGGGCCAGCAGCTCGTAAGCGGCCACATCGGCCACCTTCTTCGGCTTGCCCTTCTTGTCCTGCTCGTAGGCGTAGAAGCCCTTGCCATTCTTCTGACCGAAGCGGCTGGCGTCATACATCACGTCGATGGCGGTGCGGCCTGCCTTGCTCATGCGCGCCGGGAAGCCTTGCGCCATGACGTCACCGGCATGGTGACCGGTGTCGATGCCGACCACGTCCAGCAGGTAGGCGGGGCCCATGGGCCAGCCGAACTCCTTCTCCATCACCTTGTCGACGGCGGCGAAGTCGGCGCCATCGGCAACCAGCTTGTTGAAGCCGAAGAAGTAGGGGAACAGCACCCGGTTGACGAAGAAGCCCGGGCAGTCGTTGACCACGACCGGGGACTTGCCCATGGCGGCGGCATACGCCACCACGCGGTTGATGGTTTCATCTGAAGTCTGCTCGCCGCGGATGATCTCCACCAGAGGCATGCGGTGCACCGGGTTGAAGAAGTGCATGCCGCAGAAGTTCTGCGGGCGCTTCAGCCCCTTGGCCAGCAGGGAGATGGGAATGGTGGAGGTGTTGCTGGCGAGCACGGCGTCGTCACTGATAATGCCTTCCACTTCGCCCAGTACGGCGGCCTTCACCTTGGGGTTCTCGACCACGGCTTCGACCACCACATCCACATGCTTGACGTTGTCATAGCTCAGGGTCGGGGTGATGGCAGATAGCACCTGGCCCATCTTGATGCCGTCGATGCGGCCCTTCTCGAGCTGGCCGTTGAGCAGCTTGGTGGCTTCGCCCATGCCCAGTGCCAGCGCCTTCTCGTTGATATCCTTCATCACTGCCGGAATGCCCTTGCTGGCAGACTGGTAAGCGATGCCACCCCCCATGATGCCGGCGCCCAGCACGGCGGCGTGGCTTGTGGCCTTAGCTGCCTGCTTGGCAGCCTTCTTGGCCAGCGTCTTGATGTGCTGATCGTTCAAGAAGATACCGACCAGCGCCTTGGCGACATCGGTCTTGGCCAGCTTGATAAAGCCTTGTGCCTCGACAATGAGCGCCTCATCGCGGCTCATGCCGGCGGCGGCTTCGACGGTTTTCACCGCCGTCATGGGGGCTGGATAGTGCTTGCCCGCCACGGCGGCAACCATGCCCGCAGCGGTGGTGAAGCTCATCATGGCTTCCAGTTTGGAGAGGCGCAGCGGGGCTTTTTTGGCGGCGCGACGGCTTTGCCAGTCCAGCTTGCCCGCGATGGCGTCTTTCATCATCTGCAGCGCGGCGCTGTGCAGCGCGTCCGGTGCGACCACTGCATCGATGGCGCCCACCTTGAGGGCATCATCAGCACGGTAATCCTTGCCGGTGGTGATCCACTCCAGCGCGTTGTCGGCACCGATCACCCGCGGCAGACGGACTGTGCCGCCAAAGCCCGGCATGATGCCGAGTTTGGTCTCGGGCAGGCCAATCTTGGCGCTGGTGTCGGCCAGACGGAAATCGGTGGAGAGGATGGTCTCGCAGCCGCCGCCCAGGGCGTGGCCCTTGATGGCAGAGAGGGTCGGCACCGGCAGATCTTCGATGGCGCTGAAGATGTCGTTGGCTTTTTTCAGCCAGCCGAGCAGATCTTCTTGCGGCAGATCGAACAGTTCCAGGAATTCGGTAATGTCGGCGCCGACGATAAAGGCGTCTTTGCCGGAGGTGAGGATCAGGCCCTTCAAATCGGCTTGTTGCTGTAATGCGGCGATCGCTTCGCTCAGTGAGAGCAGGGTAGCGCGATCCAGCTTGTTGACTGAACCCGGGGCATCAAACCTCAGTTCGGCAATGCCGTTTTCGAGGTAGCTGACCGACAGGGTTTCGCCTTGGTAGATCATGAGAGTGTCTCCTTGTTCCCACTCGGTGGGGGGTGTTGCTCCTTTATCCCCAGCAGGGGGCGAGGCTCACTATTGATCCAAAAGGAGACATTTTCAACACCTATTTAAAACATTTGTTTAACAGTTCTCGAGTAAAAGCTCCTCATCACAAAACGGGCAAAAGAGAGGCGCCTTGCGGCGCCTCCAATGGATATGAGTTTTGTATCAACAGGCCAGTTCAGGCCGGTCGCGATACTGGCTCAGCACCTCGGGATCGGCGAGGGCATGGGTGTTGTTGACGGGTCTGTTGTGCACCACTTCCCGTACCGCCAGTTCGACGATTTTGCCGGACTTGGTACGGGGGATGGCATCCACCTGCAGTATGCGGGCGGGCACGTGGCGGGCGGTACAGTGTCGTTTGATCTGCTGGCGGATCCGCTCGCGCAGCGGCTCGTCCAGCTTGCAGCCCGCCTTGAGCTTGACGAACAGTACCACCCGCTCGTCCTGCTGCCACTGTTGGCCGATCACGATGCTCTCTTCCACTTCGTCGAGCTGTTCGACGTAGCGGTAGATCTCGCTGGTGCCGATGCGCACGCCCCCCGGGTTCAGGGTGGCGTCAGAGCGGCCATAGAACAGGATGCCGCCGGTCGGGGTCAGCTCGATCCAGTCGCCGTGGCACCAGATGTTGTCGAATCGCTCGAAGTAGGCGGCGTGGTATTTGTCGCCGCTGTCGTCCCCCCAGAAGGCGATGGGTTGGGCCGGGAACGGCTTGGTGCAGACCAGCTCGCCCTTTTCGCCCTGTACCGGCTGGCCCGCTTCGTTGAACACCTGTACCGCGAGACCGAGGCCACGCCCCTGACTCTCGCCACGATAGACAGGGCTGAGCGGGTTGCCGATGACGAAGCAGGAGCAGATGTCGGTGCCGCCGGAGATGGAGCTCAGTTGTACATTTGTTTTGATCTGCTGGTAGACGTAGTCAAACCCCTCAGGCGACAGCACGGATCCGGTACTGCAGATCAGCCGCAGCTGTGGCAAGTCGTGGGTGTTGATGGGGGCATAGCCCTGCTTGTGCAGCGCATCCAGATACTTGGCCGAGGTGCCGAACAAGCTGACCTGCTCATCGCGCGCCAGATCCCACAGCACGTTGCCGTCCGGATAGAAGGGGGAGCCGTCATAGAGCACCAGTGTGGCGCCGGAGGCGAGCGCGCTCACCAGCCAGTTCCACATCATCCAGCCGCAGGTGGTGAAGTAGAAGATCCGCTCCCCCGGCTTGGTGTCGCAGTGCAGTTGATGCTCTTTGAGATGTTGCAGCAGGGTGCCACCTATGCCGTGCACTATGCACTTGGGCTTGCCTGTGGTGCCGGACGAGTAGAGGATATAGAGCGGATCGTTGAAGCCCATGGGCTCGAAGCGAAGGACAGCATCCGGCTCGCTCGCCAGCACGTGCTGCCAGTCGTGACCAAGCTGCAGGGGATTGCCGAGCAGAGGGATCATCACCGTCTGTTCTATGCTGTCGAGCTGGCTGACTACGCCAGCCACCTTGGCCTGGATGTCGATGGCCTTGCCGTTGTAGCGATAGCCATCCACCGCAAACAGCACTCGCGGCCGGGTCTGGCCGAAGCGCTCCACCACGCTGGCTTCCCCAAAGTCGGGGCTGGTGGAGGTCCAGATCGCCCCCAGACTGGTGGTTGCCAGCATGGCCACCACGGTTTCCGGGATATTAGGCAGGTAGGCGGCGACCACGTCGCCACTGCTTATGCCCTGGCTGCGCAACCACTGGGCCAGCCTGGCCACCTGATCCGCCAGCTCATGCCAGCTCAGGGTGCGGCTTGGGCTGCCTTCAATGCGGGAGATAATGGCCGGGCTCTCGTCCTGACGGCGCAGCAGGTTTTCGGCGAAGTTGAGGCGGCTATCGGGGAACCAGCGGGTGCGCTGCATATCCTGGCGGTTTTCTGCCACTATGTCCCCCAGCTCGCCCTTGACGCCGCAGTGTTGCCACACCAGCGGCCAGAAGCGGGTCGTCTTTTCCACCGACCACTGGTAGAGCTGGGCATAGTTGTGCAGCTGCAGGCCATGGAAGCGGTTGACCTCGGCCATAAACTGCTGGAGGTTGGATTGTTGAATCCGCTCCTGATCCGGTTGCCACAGGCAAAGGTTGTGCATGAGTAGTCCCTGACTGCATGTATCTACCGGCAGTGTATTGAATTGTTTTTTATTTGTTAATGATTGGTTTTTGTTTCATAACAAAAGCCTTGTAACGTATGCGTTACCTCACGAAGCGATAGCTTGACGGTTCGAGCCCTGATTCGCTTGATGTTATGCTGAAATCACATTTTTCCCGGAGCAGGACGCCATGAGCAGCTACAGCCAACTTTTTGCCCAGCACCTAGATACCTTGCAGCATCGCACCCGCGACATACTGCAACAGCAGGGGCTCAGCGGCCTGGCCATCCACTCCGGCCAGACCCACCGCATCTTCCTCGACGACCAGGATTACCCCTTCAAGGTGAATCCGCACTTCAAGGCCTGGCTGCCGGTGCTGGACAACCCCCACTGCTGGTTGCTGGTGGATGGCGTGAACAAGCCGGTGCTGCTGTTCTACCGGCCAGTGGATTTCTGGCACAAGGTGGCGGACTTGCCCAATGCCTTCTGGGTCGACTTCTTCGATATCCGCTTCTTGACGCGGCCGGAGCAGGTTGCCGATCACCTGCCTGCTGGCAAGCAGGAGTGGGCCTATCTGGGCGGCCATCTCGAGGTGGCCAAGTTGCTGGGGCTGGGTCAGCCGAACCCGGAATCCGTGCTCAACTATCTGCACTATCACCGAGCTTACAAGACTCCTTATGAGCTGGAGTGTCTGCGCGAAGCAAACCGGATAGGGGTGCGTGGCCATGTCGCGGCCAAGGAGTCCTTCATGGCGGGGGCGAGCGAGTTTGAGATCAATCTGGCCTATATGAAGGCGGTCGGGCAGGGGGCCAATGAGGCGCCGTACGGCAATATTGTCGCCATCAACCGCAATGCGGCCATTCTTCACTACACCCATTTGTCTGCCTTGCGGGTGCCGGATGCGGAGCGCCACTCCTTCTTGATTGATGCCGGGGTGGATTTTCACGGTTATGCCTCCGACATCACCCGTACCTGGGCCTGGCGCCGTGGCGAGTTTGCCGATCTGATCGCGGCGCTGGATGCGCAGCAGCAGGAGATCATCGAGGAGATCAAACCGGGTCGGCGTTACAGCGAGTTGCATCTGCAGATGCACCACAGGCTGGCGCGCTTGCTGCAAACGGTCGAGTTGGTGGACATGTCGGTAGACGAGATGATCCACACCGGGGTGACCAACGTCTTCTTCCCTCACGGTCTGGGTCATTTCCTGGGTCTTCAGGTGCACGATGCAGGCGGCTTCATGCAGGACGAGCGCGGCACACACCTGGCTGCTCCCGAGCAGTTCCCCTATTTGCGCTGTACTCGGGTGATGGAGGTGGGTCAGGTGTTCACCATAGAGCCGGGCCTCTACTTCATCGATAGCCTGCTGGCGCAGCTGCGTCAGAGCGAGCAGTGCAAGCGGGTTAACTGGAACAAGGTAGAGGCGCTGCGTCCGTTTGGCGGCATCCGCATTGAGGACAACATAGTGTTGCACGCCAATGGGGTGGAGAACATGACCAGACAAGCAGGGCTTTGATGGCGGCAGCGTACTCCATTCCGGCCGCCCCGCTGGCGGTGAGTGAAGAGATCAAAAAGAGCCGCTTTATCACCCTGCTCGCGCACACGCCGACGGTTGAGGCCGCCAAGGCGTGGGTCAACGAGATAAAGCAGCAACATCCCGGGGCCCGGCATCACTGCTGGGCCTTTGTTGCCGGCGCACCACAAGACAGTCAGGTTTACGGTTTCAGCGACGATGGTGAGCCCTCAGGGACCGCTGGCAAGCCCATGCTGGCTCAGTTGATGGGCTCCGGACTGGGTGAGATAGCCACCGTGGTGGTGCGTTACTACGGCGGTGTGCTGCTGGGCACAGGCGG
>NZ_CAWNYS010000267.1:24744-27183 GCF_963878295.1 Aeromonas sp. HMWF014
CAGCTCGAGACCCGGATCAAGCGCCAGCAGACTCCCTCTCTCATCCAATGTGACTATGCCGACATGGGTGTGGTGGAGGCGCTGATCGGCTACCATCACGGCCAGTTGCTGGATGCCGATTACGGCGCTCGCGTTACCCTGCGGGTCGCGTGGGAATCCTCTGTTTGGGCCCAGGTTGATCGGGAATTGACCGACCGCACCCATGGACGGGTATCCCTTCGCTCCTTAGATAGCTAGAATCCACCGCTCTTTTAGCCTGAAGAGGGAGCCGGAATGCACATTCTGAGCATTATTCGCATCGTTGGCCTGTTGGTTGCGCTATTCAGCTCGACCATGTTGTTGCCTGCCATGGTTGCGTTTGGCTATCGGGATGGTGGTGGTGCCGAGTTCGTCAGCTCCTTTCTCATCGCGCTGTTGCTTGGTGTGCTGCTCTGGTTTCCCAACCGCTACCACAAGAAGGAGCTGCGCTCGAAAGAGGGCTTCCTTATCGTGGTGCTGTTCTGGACTGTGCTGGGCAGTGTGGGGGCCGTTCCCTTTTTACTGGGGGATGTGCCCAGCATGTCGGTCTCGGAGGCCTTTTTCGAATCTTTCTCCGGCCTGACGACCACGGGAGCGACCGTGCTGACCGGGTTGGACAATCTGCCCAAGGCGTTTCTGTTCTACCGCCAACTGCTTCAATGGCTGGGAGGCATGGGGATCATAGTGCTGGCCGTCGCCATACTGCCGCTGCTCGGCATCGGGGGCATGCAGCTCTACCGCGCCGAGATCCCCGGGCCGGTCAAGGATACCAAGGTGACGCCGCGTATCGCCGAGACGGCCAAGGCGCTCTGGTTTATCTACCTGTTGCTGACCATGCTCTGCATCCTGGCGTACTGGCTGGCCGGTATGACGCTGTTCGACGCCATCTGTCACTCCTTCTCCAGCCTCTCCATCGGTGGCTTCTCCACCCACGATGACAGCATCGGCTTCTTCAACAGCCCGACCATCAATCTGGTCACTGTGTGCTTCCTGCTGATCGGCAGCATTAACTTCGGTCTGCACTTCATGGTGTTCACTCACACACCGGTACGCCTGCTGAGCTATCTGCGTGACCCCGAGGTGAAGGTGTTTTTGGGGATTCAGCTGTTCCTTTTTCTGTTCTGCGCCGCCGTGTTGCTGCAGCACAACCACTATGAACACTGGCAGGAGACACTCAACCATGCCCTGTTCCAGTCGGTATCGCTGGGGACCACCACGGGTTACAGCACCACCAGTTATGCCGACTGGCCAGCCATACTGCCGATGATGCTGATGTTCTCCTCCTTTATAGGGGGTTGCGCTGGGAGTACCGGTGGCGGCATCAAGGTGATGCGCTTCATGATCCTGTTCATGCAGGGAGTACGGGAGTTGAAGCGGTTGGTGCACCCGCGTGCCGTCTATACCCTCAAACTGGGGCGCAAGGCGGTATCGGATCGGATCGTCGAGGCGGTGTGGGGTTTCTTTGCCGCCTACATCATTTTGTTTGTGTTGTTCATGCTGGCATTAATCGCCACCGGGATGAACGAGGTGACCGCCTTCTCGGCGGTGGCGGCGACCCTTACCAACGTGGGGCCGGGTCTGGGTGATGTGGCCTCCAATTTTTCCGGTATCAGCGCGGTGGCAAAATGGATACTGATCCTGGCCATGTTGTTCGGCCGATTGGAAATTTTCACACTTCTGGTACTGTTTACCCCCGCATTCTGGCGTAGTTGAGGTAGGTATGGACAAGATTTTGGTGCTTTATTCCTCTCGGGATGGGCAAACACAGAAAATCGTGGATGTCATGCTGGAGGAGATGCTGGGTTACGAGGTGGTGATGCATGACCTGCACACTCTGCCCATGTGCAACCTCAGCAAGTTCAAGAAGGTATTGATCGGTGCCTCCATTCGTTACGGCAACTTCCATCCCAGCCTGCTCAGCTTTATTCATGCCCATCATGAACAGCTGGAGGTGGCCAATGCGGCCTTTTTCTGCGTCAACCTGACTGCGCGCAAGCCGGAGAAGCAGACGCCGCAGACCAATGCCTATATGAAGAAGTTCCTGCGCCTCTCCCCCTGGAAGCCGAGAACCTTGGGAGTGTTCGCCGGCGCGCTGCAATACTCCCGCTATAACTGGTGGCAGACCCGCATCATTCAGCTGATCATGAAGATGACCGGTGGCAGTACGGATACCAGCAAGGATCTCGAGTTTACCGATTGGGAAAAGGTGCGCAGTTTTGCCCGTGAATTCTGGTCAAAAAGATAGCAGCCCTGCGTTATTGCTGGCTTGAGCCCCGCGGACGCGGGGCTTTTTGTTTGATAAATAGGCATTTGAACCGCTAAACGGCAAAAGGTGCCATTTTTTGCCGTTTTCCTCTTGTCATCCCGGCGGGGCTCCCTATAATGCGCCCCTACCAGCACGGCGGAACACGCCAACCTGAT
>NZ_CAWNYS010000268.1:0-1095 GCF_963878295.1 Aeromonas sp. HMWF014
AGAGGCGAAACGGGGCCGGTTGCAGGTGCGAGCCATCAAAGCCAACCAGCAGAGCGATCTGCGATGGGGGGCCGCTCATTCAGCAGTAGCAGGGATCGTATTTGGCCAGCCGATCCTAGTCGGCCATCACAGCGAAAGAAAACACCGCCGCGCTCTAGAGCGGTCTGATCAGGCAATGCGCCAATCCATCGCGCTGGATAAAAAAGCCAAGCGCCTGGAGAGTCGCGCCGCGAGTGTCGGCCAAGCCGGGATCGCCAGCGATGATCCAACCGCCCTTGAACAGCTGCGGGAAAAGCTGGCGAATCGGGAACAGTTGCAAGATTCATTCAAGAAGGCGAACAAGGCCCAGCGGGGCAGCGTCCCGGCCTGGCGGTTGAGCAACAACAACGCCGAGATCCGCCGATTGCGCGCAAGGATCGAGGAACTAGGGAGATTGCACAGCTCGGCCCCCATCGAGCAGAAAGGGCTCGGTTGGCACATGTTCGAGGATGATGGACGCATCCAGATCTGCTTTGATGGTAAGCCAGCGGCGGAGCTGCGCCAGTTGTGCAAAGGGGCTGGGTTCGTGTGGTCACCAAGCCGCTGTGCATGGGTACGCAAAGTGACCGTGCGAGCCGTCAATGAGGCTCGCCGGTTAGCTCGCGCATTGCCTGCAGAGGATTAAATCAATCGCATCTTGGCCCCGGCTTGCTGGGGCTTTCCCCTATAGACAAGGCTGGGCGCACGCGCCCGCTTTTTGTTGCTGTCGGGTGACGCTCGATGGCGCAGCCCCCTGGTGCATCCTGGAACGTTGCGGGGCAGTCCTCTTAAAACGTTAAGTAAGGTGCTTCCCGTCCGGGGAACCCTGCTGCCCTCTGCCATCGTGCAATGCCCCGCATTGCGGGACGCAAACAGCCTTCAAGCGGCTTTCGCGGCATATCCTCGCCGCGAAACGGCATACGGCTGCGGTATTCCACGTCCGCTTGACCCGCTGCAGAGCATTGCGTGTTGGCCTCGGGCAGCAGGGAATGGCGACCATCCCGGAGACCTCCTGCTACCCCATATGACGAGGCCAATACCATGTCACGATTCATGTTGGGTGATAGCGTTCAGATC
>NZ_CAWNYS010000269.1:0-3034 GCF_963878295.1 Aeromonas sp. HMWF014
ATCTGGGGCCTGCGCATAAAGCCAAGCTGCAACTGGCCGGAGAGCAGCTGCTCCTGCTGGATGGCGGAGGGCATATCCTGCAGATGGACCATCACGTCCGTGACCTGCTGTTTGAAGCGGGCCACCAGCGCAGGGGCCAGTGCAAAGCTCGACAGGCCGAAACCAATCTTGAGCCGCCCGGCCACGCCACTCGCCACCGCCAGCGCGTGGCTTTCAAACTCCCTGCCGTGTTCGACCAGTGCGCTCGCCTGGGTGAGCAGCTGGGCGCCGATGGCCGTTAATCCGGCGCCGTGGCGACCGCGATTGAACAGGGTGCTGCCAAGGGCCTGCTCCAGCCCCTGGATCTGCTTGGTCAGGGCCGGTTGGGTGATGAACAGCCGGCTGGCGGCTTCCCGGTAGTTGGCGGTCTCGGCCAGCATCACGAATGCCTGCAGTTGCCTCAGGTCGAATTTCATTCCATATGGTTATCTAAAGTGGTGATTTATTGATTATAAATTATCTAATCGACTTGTTCTAATGGTCCGGTAAAGGGAGTCGCGGCTCCCTCCGACCTGAAACAAGGAGCCATATCATGTCGACTCAACGTTATCTTTTTTTGATCAAGGGAACCCTGGTGCTGGCCCAGCCATTGGCAGCACCTGAGACGGGGGAGCTGCTCACCAGCCTGTTGCAACAGGGGTTTGTGGTCGGTCCCTTGCAGGTGTGGGCTGGCAGTGCCGAGCAGGCGCTGGCCTGTTATGAGCGTGCCGCCCAGCAACAGGCTTTTGCCGATGCGCTCTCTGGCGCTGCGTCCGATCTGACAGAGGTGCCAGCATGAGCGCCAATCTGAGAACAGAAATGAGTGCCGGCATGAGTAACATCACCTTGTCGGTATCCGCCCTGCTGCTCGATATGGATGGCACCCTGGTCTGCTCGACCGGTGATGTGGAGAAGGTGTGGCGGCTCTGGTGCCAGCATCATCAGCTTGCCCCCGAGCCGGTGCTGGCGATGTGCCACGGCATGCGCTCGCGGGAGGTGATCCGGGCGCTGGCCCCGCAACTGGATGTGGAGTGGGAGGCCGCGCGGCTCGACGAGCTGGAGATGCTGCATACCGGTGGCGAGGCCATCACCGGGTGTGACGAGCTGCTGCGCCGCTTGCCGCCACAGCGTTGGGCCATCGTGACCTCCGCCAGTGATCGGGTTGCTCGCCATCGCCTGAATTGTGCCGGTTTGCCGTTGCCCGCCGTGCTGGTGGGGGCCGAAGCGGTGACCAATGGCAAACCCGATCCCGAACCCTATCTGCTGGGCGCCGAACGGCTTGGCCGGTCGCCCGCTTGCTGTCTGGTAGTCGAGGATGCGCCGGCCGGTATCGAGAGCGCCCTGCATGCAGGCTGCACCGTGGTGCAGGTAGGGGGTGATGAGCCGCTCAATCCGGCGGTGGTGGCGGTGATCCGCGATTGGCGCGAGGTGAAGGTGGAGTTGGGGGAAGGCGAGTCCCTGCTGGTGACGCTGCCCACCTGAGCGCCGGAGAGCGCGCTACGGCCGCATATTGCGCTATGAGCTATCGCCATCAGCGCAGCATGCCGCAATAAAAACGCCCCCGAACTCCGGGGGCGTTTGTTATCTGAAGCGTTACTTGAAGACGCGGAAACGCGCGGCGTCATCCATGAAGGTCTTGTCACCGGCCGGTTGCTTGATGCTGCCAAAGGGCATCTGGGCGCGCAACAGCCAGCTGGCGGGCAGGTTCCACTCCTTGCGCACTGCTTCGTCGATCAGCGGGTTGTAGTGCTGCAGGGAGGCGCCGATCTTCTCCTGAGCCAGGGTCGTCCAGACCGCAAACTGGGCAATGCCGGTGGCATGTTCGGACCAGATGGGGAAGTTGTCGGCATATAGCGCGAATTTCTGTTGCAGATATTTGATGACGTCGGTGTCTTCGAAGAAGAGCACGGTACCGAAGCCGGCCCGGAAGCTGCCATCCACCTTGGCTTCACTTTGGGCATAGGCCTCCGGCGGTACTATCTTCTTCAGCTCCGCCTTGACGATGTCCCACAGCGTGTGGTGCTGGGCGCCAAACAGAATGACGGCGCGGGAGCTCTGGGAGTTGAAAGAGGAGGGGCTGTGCTTGATGGCATCCTGGATGAGGGCCGTCAGCTGCTCCGGCGTGTGAGAGACCTGGTCGCCCAGGGCATAGATGGTACGACGTGCTTTGATCTGTTCGATAAACGGACTGCTCATAACATCTCCTTGGTTTGACAGATAATCGCATTCGGTGGCCAGAGAGAAGGCCATCCGGCTACGATTGTGCAAGCTATAGACTATAACACCGCCTTCCCGCTTAACCGTCAACGCACAGTGGTCACTGTTTTTACTTTTTGTGGATATACATATGTGCAGCCTGAATGAGTGCGCTCACATTGTTATCTTTTTTGTCACTTAGCCCTCGTTCAGCGTATTTAAATCAATGAGTAATCCGGTATTTTCACCATCAGATACTGTCACACCGGCTGTTCGCCCTCTTTCTGTTCGAGCGGGCCGACGACTGCCGCTATCAGCGCAAGTGGCTGGGGCGGGATCGCTGGCATCCCTCTTCGTCACCGGAGAGTGGCGGTGAGTCTGGCTCCCCTTCGCTGACAATATCTGTCTTATCCCGGCGTGAGCGTAGCGGGCTGCGACAGTCTGGGCCTGGGAGAGATACCGCTCACCTTGTGCTGCTTCGGATATTTTTATCTTTATTTTCAAATAATTAGATTTTCATCTTGAGCGCCTTTTTCTGGCTCGGATGCTTTTGTATGAGGTGCCAGGCCGCGGGGGCCACTGGCGGAGTGAGCGGCGATTTGTATAGTGCAGGGGAAATTAATCAGGTTTGACAGGAGTACCCCATGGAGATGAAAAAGCACGGCATGAGCGCCCTGGCCCTGTTGGGCTCCCTGTTGCTGGTGAGCGGCGCAGTGCAGGCCTCGGAAACCCTCAACACCATACTCGGCGGTGGTGCCGGTGGCGTGGCGGGCACCATGATCGGCAAGGAGCTGGGAGGCGATACCGGCGCCCTGGTGGG
>NZ_CAWNYS010000269.1:3078-15211 GCF_963878295.1 Aeromonas sp. HMWF014
GCTGGGCGGGGCAGCCATCGGCAAGAGCGTGGGAGGCAGCACGGGCCAGCTGATCGGTGCCGGCATCGGCGGTGCCAGTGGGTCGGCCATAGGTGCCAAGACGGGAGACGGTCACAAGAGCAACAACGACCGCTACTACGACGATAGGCACAGGCATCACAAGAAACACAAGAAGCACAAGAAACACAGATGGCACCACGATGACTGATGTCAGCCGTGCTGGCTGGCGCACCATAGTGATGAGCCATAAGCAAAAGGGGCCAACCGGCCCCTTTTCGCATGCTGTGGTTCAGACCAGCCGGTGCTGGCGCCGTCCCTCGGCGAAGGCGTTGATGTTGTCGATCAGCTGATCCGCGAGACGCTGCATCGACTCCTCGCTGGCCCAGGCCACGTGTGGGGTCAGGATAAAGTTGGGGTATTGCAGGGCCTGCATCAGCGGGTGATCGGGGGGCGGCGGCTCGACGCTCGCCACGTCGAAGCCGGCACCACCGAGCCGGCCGTTGGCCAGCGCCCGCAGCAAGGCCTCTTCATCCACCAGACCGCCCCGGCCCACGTTGATCAGCAGCGCGCCCGGTTTCATCAGCGCCAGCTCCCGCTCGCCAATCAGGTGACGGGTGTAGGGGGTGAGCGGGCAGTGCAGGCTGATCACATCCGAGCTTTGCAGCAGCGCGTCCAGTGGCAGCCGATCTTCATCGTGACTGGCGCCCACCTGACTCTGGGCGTAGCGCACCTCCATGCCGATCCCCTTGGCCCGCTCGCCGAGCGCCTGGCCCAGGGTGCCCTTGCCGATGATGCCGAGCCGCTTGCCGTGCAGATCCATGATGGGGTGATCGAAGAAGCAAAACTGGCCGCTCTGCTGCCAGCGCCCCTCCTGCAGAGATTGGCGCCAGGCGAACACATTGCGCGACAGGGCCAGCATCAGCGCCATGGCGTGCTCCGGCACCGAGGGGCCCGAGTAGTTGCGGATGTTGCACACCCCGACGCCAGCGGCGCGGCATGCCTCCAGATCCACGTTGTCGCTGCCGGTGGCGGCCAGGGCGATGAGTTTCAGGTCCGGCAATTGGGCCAGTTCGGCGGCACCGATGCGCACCTTGTTGATGATGGCGATGCTGGCGCATCGGAGCCGCTCCACCACCTGTTCGGGAGCCGTGCTCGCATGGCTTTGCCAGTGGTGGGGGAAGCCGGGATGGTGCAGGGTGACACCCGCATCCAGGGTATCGCTATCGAGAAAAACTATCTGCTGCATGACGCCTCCTGCCATTGGAGCCGTCATGATGCCAAATATGGGCGTCCGGGAGCCAGCCCGAACGGGCTCAGCGGCGATCTGATCGCGACGGATGTGAGGCAGGCAGCATTTTGGCGCGGCGGCAGGGCTCAGAGCCAACCGAGGTGGGTGAGCCATCCCTGAATGCGGGTTGACGTCTCATCCAGATCCATCAGGGCGTAGGGACGGTAGTTGAGCTTGTGGCTGCGGCGGCTCTCGCTCTGACGGGCCTCGGCGGCCAGCAGGGGCCAGCGGCTGCCCTCTTCCTGATAGAGGTCCAGGGTCGGCATGGTGGCCTGGGCTATCTGCTTGGCCAGGGTCTGATTGCTCTGCTGATTGGGGAAGAAGCCGTCCAGCAGCACCAGGGCATCGGGGGCGGGCAGTTGCTCGCTGGCGATGAGGTTGACGGCCCAGGCGGCGCTGGTGCCCTGTGCCAGTATCAGCTTGAAGCCCCCCTCCTGCAGCTTGGCGTCCCCCAGCGTGCTGATGCGGGTGGCAAACTGCTTGCGAAAGTCATCAATGGCCTGCTGTTTCTTCTCGGCAGCGGGATCCAGCTCAATCTGTTGGGGGGAGGGGAGCAGCAGCAGGGTATCGAAGCCAAGCTGGCCGAGGGCGCGGGTCAGCTGCCACAGTTGGCCGCTGCGCTGCCAGTCCGGCAGCAGGATCGCCAGCCCGACATAGCTGTCGCTGTCGTGCTTGGCAAACAGCACCGTCTGCTTGTCTATCTGGATGCTGTTGGGCAGCCCCTGCCAGTCGCTGTTTTGCCAGTAGTCGAGGGGTTGTGGCTTGGCGATGGGGGGCGCGACGTCGCTGGCCTGCGAAGCGTGGCTTGCCAGCAGGGTCAGTAACAGCAGTGATAAGGATAATCTGGCCATAGTGCGCTCCCCGGTTAACTGGGTTAGCGGCACTGGGCCGGTTTTCTGAAGCGCGGCTATGGCATCAATAAAAAAGCGAGCCATTGGCTCGCTTTTTTGCATTCAACTCAAGGGGTCGATCAGGAGATGCGACGCTTGAATTCGCCGGTGCGGCTGTCGATTTCGATCTTGTCACCGATCTCTACGAAGGCGGCAACAGCCAGCTCGTAGGCAGTGCCCTTCAGGCGGGCAGGCTTGGTCACTTTACCGGAGGTGTCGCCACGGGCGGCCGGCTCGGTGTACTCAACTTCGCGCACTATGGTGGTCGGCAGTTCTACGGAGATGGCTTTCTCGTTGTAGAAAGTCACTTCGCAGATGTCTTCCATGCCGTCTACCAGGTAGTTCAGCACGTCACCCAGGTTGTCTTTCTCGACGTCGTACTGGTTGTACTCGGTGTCCATGAAGACATACAGAGGGTCGGAGAAGTAAGAGTAGGTGCACTCTTTACGCTCCAGCTGAACCACGTCCAGCTTGTCGTCGGCCTTGAATACGGTCTCGGTCGCGCTACCGTTGAGCAGACCCTTCAGTTTCATCTTGACCACGGCGGAGTTACGGCCGGATTTGTTGAACTCAGCCTTCTGGACCACCATCGGCTCGGTGCCGATCATGACTACGTTACCAGCGCGGATTTCCTGTGCGGTTTTCATGTAAAAAATTCCTGTTCGTGAAACGGACGGATAAAAACTGCCAGATTATATACGGCTTTCTAAAAATTTCACCAATCGCGTGACGAGATCCCCGTCCGTGAGTAGCTTCTGTGACCAGCTTCGCCCATGTTGCTGCCAACTTGCGTTATATCGGGGCCATTGGGCCCAAAGTTCGCAGGTCTGCTCCCCCTGATTGAGGGCGTGGCTGAAGGCGCGCAGCCACTGGGCTGTGTCCGGGGGCAAGTCTGCCAGGTAGTGATCGAGAAAACCGTCCAGCTTGACCATGTGGGCCTGCTCTTCCTGCGGGTAGATGTGCCACAGGAAGGGACGGCTGGCCCACTGGGCCCGCACGAAGGAGTCCTCGCCGCGCACCAGATTGAGATCGCAGCTCCATAGCAGCCGGTCGTAGCCAGCCTGATCCGTCATGGGCAGCAGCTTGATGGTGAGGTTGCCCGAGTGGAGCAGGTCACCCGCCTTGGCGGTGGCGATAGCTTGTTCAAGGCCAGCGCCGCGCAGCACATCCTGTAGCGAGCGACCGAGCGGCAGCAGCAGGGTGACAGGGGTTGGGCTTTGGCACCAGCTTGCAACCAGGCTCACCAGCGCGTCGCTCTCGTAGGTAAAGAGGCTGACCCGCAGCTCGTTCTCTTGTTGCGCTGGCAAACCGAGGCTGGCCCAGTAAGCGGCAAGGCCCGCCTTATCCTGTTGCCACTGATCGCGTTCGGCGATGAGCCCACGCTCGCAGAGCAGACCGCCGGTTTTAGCCGTGAAGCCCGGGAAGAAGAAGTATTTGTTGAGGCTCAGGTTGCCGACCCGCTGGGGCGAGGCGAGGCCGTGGCAATCCTCGACCCAGCTCTCCGCCGAGAGGTACTCCAGATTGATCCAGCAGGGGGATGGTGTGAGCCCGGCCATGCGATCGATAAAGGGGGCGGGCAGTTCGCAGGCGAACGCTTCTATGACCACCTTTGCTGGCGTCACATCCGCTGGCAGGGCGTCGTGCCAGAGCTGGATATAGATGCCTGCTACCCACTGGCCATCCTGCGCGGGATCGAGTCCCGGGCAGATGCGGGCAAAGCTGGCCAGATCGTCCACCCAGAGCCGCACCTTACCATGCCCCTCCTGCTCCAGCTGGCGGGCGAGCCGCCAGGTAACGCCTATGTCACCGAAGTTATCCACGACGCAGCAGAAGATATCCCAGTCGAATGGCGGCAGATTGCGTGGCGAAGAGGTCGTCATGTCAGGGATCCGATGGAAATGAGAGATACAAAAAAACCGGTGTGCAGGGTAGCACACCGGTGGATTGGCTTCTAAGGGGGCATTGACCTTCTCCCTGCTCCCCCTGGCAGAGGGGCCGTCGTCTTCTGCTTGCCTCAGCTTTTTTGCGCTCGTGGCTAGCAGGGGCCGGTTTACTCCTTGCCGTAGACGTTGTTCTCTTGTTCACGCACCCGGATGAAGGTGGTGCGTTTGGTCAGCTCTTTGAGTTGGCTGGCGCCGACGTAGGTGCAGGTGGATCGCAGCCACCCAGGATGTCGCGCACCGTGTTCTCGACCGGGCCGCGATAGGGCAGCAGCACGGTTTTGCCCTCGGATGCGCGATAGTCGGCGACGCCGCCAGCGTGCTTGTCCATGGCACTCGATGAGCTCATGCCGTAGAACTTCATAAAAGGGGCGCCATCCACGTCAACCACTTCGCCACCGCACTCCTCGTGGGCTGCCAGCATGCCGCCCAGCATCACGAAGTCGGCGCCGCCGCCGAACGCCTTGGCCACGTCCCCCGGGCAGGTACAGCCGCCGTCACCGACGATCTGGCCACCGAGGCCGTGGGCCGCATCGGCGCACTCTATGATGGCAGAGAGCTGGGGGTAGCCGACACCTGTCTTGACCCTGGTGGTGCAGACCGAGCCCGGGCCTATGCCGACCTTGACGATGTCGGCGCCGGAGAGGATCAGCTCTTCCACCATCTCGCCGGTGACCACGTTGCCGGCCAGGATGACGTGGTTCGGGCAGGCTTCACGTATTTTGCGCAGGAACTCGACGAAATGCTGGGCGTAGCCGTTGGCCACGTCCACGCAGATGAAGCGCAGGGCTGCTGACATGGCCAGGATCTGGCGGGTCTTGATGAAGTCCTCTTCGGAGGTGCCGGTCGATACCATCACATGACCGAGCCGGGTCGGGGCTGTCTCGCTCACGAACGTTTGCCACTGCGCAAGGCTGTAGTGCTTGTGTACCGCCGTCATCATCTCGAAACCGGCCAGGGTTCTGGCCATGGTGAAGCTGCCGACGGTATCCATGTTGGCGGCGATGACGGGGACGCCCTGCCATTGAGTCTGGGTGTGCTTGAAGGTGAACTGACGGGTCAGGCTAACTTGGGAACGGCTCTTGAGAGTAGAGCGCTTGGGGCGAAACAGAACATCCTTGAAACCGAGCTTCAAGTCTTCTTCGATACGCATGACGAATTCCTTATTGAGCCTTGTTGAAAGTCACGTTTGCAGTGGTCAATTTTCGGCAGGCGCAAAAAAACCGGTGGTTTTCAGGGCCTCCGGTTTACAACAGTGTAGGCACAAATCCCGCCAGAACAAGACTGATAATTCGCTCATCATTGTGTTAGCCTTTGGCGTCACAACCTGAGTGCGGCGTTGGGTGTCATCCAACACCACTTTTCGGCTTGAACCTCCCTGCGAACATAGCCCTCAATCACGCCTGTTTACCCACCCATGTGGCGCCTCCGACCCTGGCAGAACAAGCCCGCCAGCCGCCGGATTTCGCCAGTTGACAGCCGCCGTTTGCATCCTCATTCTTGGCCTCTCGGGCCAGCCTGGGCCCTGTCTGGACGAGGAACTGACATGTTTGGATCGCGAATGATGCCGCTGTTGCTGCTTGCCTGCCTCTCCCTGCCGGGGGCGGCCCGTGCCGTCTCTGCTCCCGCCGTGTATGGCTGGATCGAGAAGGGGCTCCTCATGCCAAGCGGCGTGGCGGTGAAGATGAAGCTGGATACCGGGGCGCTCACCTCCTCGATGGATGCACGGGATCTGCACCACTTCAAGCGCGATGGCAAACCCTGGGTGCGCTTTACCTTGCAGCTGACGGATGCCAACACCGCCCAGCAGGTGCGCCAGACCCTGGAGCGGCCGGTGGAACACATGGTGACGGTGCGCGGCGCTGGCGGCATGGAGCAGAGACCCACTGTCACCATGGCTATCTGCCTAGGTGACAAGGTGTATGAAGAGTGGTTCACCCTGCGGGATCGCAGCAAGATGATCTATCCGGTGCTGCTTGGTCGCCGTCTGCTGGCGGATCTGGGGGCCGTGGATTCGAGCCGTACCTTCACGGTGCAGCCCGGCTGCCGCTGAGTGGTGTCGCACCGATGCGCTGCAAACAACAGAAACGGGGGCTCAGGCCCCCGTGTGCTATGTGCACCGACTCGGTTTTATGAGGAAGGCCGCGGCGGAACAGGCAGCAGCACGCTCACCTCCAGCCCTCCCTCTGGCCGGTTGTGGATATCCAGATCCGCGCCGTGCAGCTGGGCGATGCGCGAAACGATGGCCATGCCGAGGCCGACACCGTCTCCCTGCTGGGGATTGACCCGAAAGAAGCGTTCGCACAGGCGTGGCAGGGCGGCGGTGGGGATACCGGGGCCATTGTCGCGGATATCGACCCTGACCCGTTTACCTTCGTGCTGCACCTCGACCGCAATCTCGCCCCGGGCTGGGGTGTAGCGCAGCGCATTGTCGATAAGGTTGCTGAACATCAGATCCAGCAGGGTGGCCTGGCCCATCACGGTCAGCTGCTCCGCCCCCTCCAGCGACAGCTGCTGATCCTTTTTCAGGGCGATGGGGGCCAGGGTCGCCAGCGTGCCTTGCAGCAGCTGGTTCAGGTTGAGCTCGGTCAGCGCCACTCCCTGCTGGCTGTCGATGCGGGCCTGAGTCAGCAGCTGGCGCAGCAGGCGATCGCTGCGATCGAGCGCCAGCAGCATCTTTTGCAATGCCTGCTCGCGGCTGGCGTTATCTTCGGCGGCCAGCGCATTTTCACTGTGTATGCGCAGCACCGCCAGCGGGGTGCGCAGCTCGTGGGCCGCCTCGTTAGTGAACTGTTTCTCCCGCTCTATGGTGTCGGCCAGAGCGTGCATCAGGCGGTTGATCTCGTTGGTGAGCGGGGTCAGCTCCTGGGCGCGGATCTTCAGGTTGAGCGGGCTCAGATTGGCGGGGTGGCGTTCGCCTATGGCCTGGGCCAGCAGCCGCAGCGGCGCCAGACCACGGGAGATGAGCCACCACAGCAGGCCGAGCAGGAAGGGCAAGGTGATGAGCAGCGGCAACATGGCCAGGGTGGCCATCTTGCTGGCCAGTTCGCTGCGCTCGTCGTCCCGCTCTGCCACCACCAGCCAGGTATGTTCGTCCTGGTTGTAGAGGGTGAAGGTGCGCCACTGATGCTGGTCTTTTTCGACCGTGTTGAAACCGGGTGCCAGTTCGACCAGCGGCTGGCTTGGGGCGCTGGGGGAGCGCAGCAGTATGCTGCCCTGCTCGTTCAGCAGTTGGAAGTAGAGGTTGCGCTCGAACTCGTGGCCGAAGGGGGTCAGCTCCCTGTCTTCGCCGCGCAGATTGAGGCTGGTGTCCTTCTGCCACTGATCCGGGTTGTGCTGCTCCCAATCTTCGTAGACGGTGCCGTTGGCGGGCAGATCGCCATTTTGCTCCAGATAGCGGCTGAGCAACTGGTTGGTGATGCGGGCAGATTGGGCGAGGCGGGCATCGAACAGCTCCTCCATCTCATGGCTGGCCTCGAGATAGCCGATAAGGGCGCTGATAGCCAAGCTGGCACTGACCAGTGCCAGTATGCCTGAGAGCAGAAAATGGCGGATGGAGCGGGGACGATTCATGCCCGGTTGTCTCTGTGCTGTGGCAGTTCAAGCTGCGGAATGATGTAGCCGACTCCGCGAATATTGCGAATGAGGTCGCTGTAGAACTTCTTGCGCAGGTGGTGGATATGGACCTCCACCGCGTTGCTTTCGGCGCCTTCGTCCCAGCCGTAGAGGCTCTGTTGCAGCTGATCCTTGCTCAGCACCCGGCCGCTCTGGGTGATGAGCTCCTGTAGCAGTTTGTATTCATGAGGGGTCAGTTTGACCGGTTCGCCCCGATAGGTGACCTGCTGTGACTCGGGATTGAGCAGCAGTTCGCCATATTCCAGTATTGCCTGAGCCTGCCCCTTGCTGCGCCGCACCAGAGCGCGCAGACGGGCGTTGAGCTCCTGCAGGGCGAAGGGTTTGACCATGTAGTCATCGGAGCCAGCATCCAGCCCCAGTACCCTGTCGTCCAGGGCATCACGGGCGGTGAGGATCAGCACGGGCAGTGTCTGGCCTTCCCGTCGCAACTTGCGCAGCAGACTGATGCCGTCGATATCCGGCAGGTTGAGATCCAGAATGAGGGCCGTAAACTCTTCGCTCTTGAGCACCGGCAGGGCGGGCAGCCCCTGCTGCAACCAGTCCACCGTATAGCCACTACTGCGCAGGGCATCCACCATGCCATCGCCCAGCATCACATCATCTTCGACCAACAGGATCCGCATAGTCACTCCCCCTTAAACGACGCTGCCCACCAGTATGCAAGCGGGCGGGCAGAGTTTAAATAGCTGTTTGATCCAGCTTGATTTTATAGCCTGGCAAGGCGGTCCCGGATCTCGATGCGACGACCCTGATCCGCCACCTCGCGGCCGGGGCGGTCCGGTGCCGCCAGTGCCTTGTCCAGATAGGTTTTGGCTTCGTCCTTGCGGCCCTGCTCGAGCAGGAAGTCGCCGTAGAAGAAGTTGGGATCTATGCCGGTCGGGTTGATGGCCAGCGCCTGCTTGAGCAGCTGTTCGGCCTTCTCGTTATCGCCAAATCCCACCGGCCAACCCGGCACCTGATAATAGAGCGAACCCAGGCTGGTGTAGGCGGAGCCTTCCAGCATCTTGGGATCCTGCTTGAGGGCTATCTCCAGCTTGGCCTTGGCCTCCTTGACCAGACCCAGCGCCCCCAGCCCGCCTTTGGCGCCGGCCCAGCTGCTCTTGACGATGGCCGACCAGATCAACAGGTCGGTACGAAAGGCTTCCTTGGCGCTGGCCTCATCGGCCTGGCTGCTCAATTGCTCCAGGCAGCTCTCCTTGGCCTTGCCGGTCTGCTGATACTGGCAGACGGCCCACTGTTGCTGGATGACGTGCAGGGCGTCGGCGGCCTGAGCCAGGCCAGAGCCCAGCGCGAGGAGCAGGATAGCGCTATGACCCAAACGGGGGCGGAGAGTGGCGTGCTTCATGTTAACGTTCCTTCTCTGTCATGACGGCGGTGGGGTTGCCTTTGCCCGCAGCGGGTGGGGGCGGCGAGTGGCGAGCGTAGCGCTCTATGATGGGGTTTTGTTTGGCCAGTGCCCGGTCAACGAGGCCGGGGAGCAGGGCGTTGAGTCGCACGAACAGCTTCTCCGGCCAGCCGAGCCAACTGCGGCGAGTCTCGTTGCACAGGGCGATGACGGCGGCTTCGGCCACGTCCTGCGGGCTGTCAGTCTGGGTGCCAAGCTCGGCGTTCATCTCGTAGGCTGCCTCCGAATTGAGGCGGGTACGGGTGGCGCGGGGGGCGAAGTGCAGCACCTTGATGCCGGTGCCTTCCAGCTCGCGGCCCAGCGCCTCGCTAAAGCCGCGCAGGGCGAACTTGCTGGCGCAGTAGACGCTGTAACCCGCATAGCCGATGGCGCCGAAGCTGGAGCCTATGTTCATCACCACGGCGGGTTTGCGCCGCCGGGGCAGCAGGGCGCGGGTCAGCTGGATCGGCGCCTCGATATTAAGCAGCAGTTGGCGTTCTACCTGCTCCACACTCTGATCTTCCAGCCAGGCAAACTGGTTGCAGCCAGCGTTGTTGATCAGCACGTCCAGCCCCTCCTCCAGCGCGGGATGTTGCAACAGCCGGGCCCGCTCCTGAGGAGATCCCAGATCGGCGATCACTATCTGATGGCGCTCCGGGTACGGCAGCTCCTTGCAGAGGCGCTCCAGCACGCTGGCTCTGCGTCCATGCAGCAGCAGGTGCGCCCCCTGGGCCGCCAGCGCTTGGGCCAGCGCTTCGCCGATCCCGCCGCTCGCGCCCGTGAGCAACACCTTTTTTCCTTCAAGCTTCATGATGCTTGTGTTTCCGTGAGTTGATAGAGCATGTCGGCGTAGAGGCGGTAAACCACCTTGGCCGAGTGAATGATGGCGGCTTGATCCGCCGGGTTTTCGACCCGATCCATCAGCGATTCGAAGAACTTGAGGTGCTCCTGATCCAGTGCGCCGTGGGAGCTCAGGTAGCTCATCGCCTGAGGGGGCAGACCTAGGCCCTTTTTCAGCTGGTCTGCCACGGTGAGGGCGATGGCGACGCTGGTGCCTTCCAGCACCTGCACCATGCCAAAGAAGCCCATGGGGTTGCCTCGCTGTATCTGGTCATAGAGAAAGGCCACCATCAGCTCGATGGGCAGCCCGGGCTGGCCGTGCCGCACCGCCTCGGCATCGCCACCACAGGCGCGGATATCGTTTAAGATCCATTCTTGGTGGCCATACTCCTCGTCGATATATTCGGCAATGGCGCCGCGTACCCACTCATACTCCTGACCTAGCTTGCCGCCGGTGGCCATCAACAGCGGCACAGTGTGGCGCACGTGATAGAAGGCCTGGGAGAGGAAGAGCAGATAGGTGTCACGGGAGATCTCGCCCTTGCGACACGCCTCTATGATGGGGGCCTTGAACAGATGCTCCCGATCCGGGGCTGTGGCTTGTTGCAGCAGGTGATAGAAGCTCATGAGGTTTCTCCTGTAAGGCATTGGCTGATTTGCCGGGAAAAGTGGTGATAGATCCGCTCGCGGCGGGGGCGACCGTTGGCGGTCAGCAGGTCGGGATGCTGATCCAGTGCCACCGGTAGCCAGTGATGGATACGGGCGTAATCGGGCAGGCGGTGGTTGAGCTGTGCTATCTGTTGGGCTAGTTGGGCGTCTGCACCGGGCAGCGGCTGGATAAGGGCCACGTTGGCGGGCTGGCCGTCGCCGAAGATCACGATGCGGGCGATGGCCGGACAGAGCTGGGCTTCCGCCTCGATCCACTCGGGGGAGAAGTTGCGACCGAAGGCGGTGATCTGCACGTTCTTCTTGCGCCCCGTGATGTGCAGATAGCCCTCATCATCCAGGTGGCCCAGATCGCCGGTGGCAATCTGCTGGGGGACGGCAAGCTGGAGCCGTTGTGGCTCCTCAGCCCCCAGATAGCCGAGCATAGCGGCTCCTTCCACCAGAATTTCACCGTCGGCGGCGATCGATACCCGGCAGTGGGGCAGCGGTTGGCCGACGCTGCCAAGGCTGTGGCCATCCGGGCCATTGAGTGCCACGACTGAGCCGCATTCCGAGAGGCCATAACCTTCATAGACCGGCAGCCCCAGCTTGCGAGCGCGACTGATGAGCTCGGGCGAGACCTTGCCCCCGCCCACGGCGACGAAACGCAGCGCCGCCAGCTGTTTGGCCAGTGCCGGATTGGCGTTGCACAGGGCCAGCAGCAGGCGCAGCAATTCGGGCACCAGCACCAGACTGTGGGTGGGCCAGCGCAGCAGGGCCTGGGCCAGGGTGGCGGGAGCCAGTTTGCTGGAGCCGGAAAAACCCAGCTCCCCCAGCGAGGGAATATGGCTGTTGGCGCCGGTGAGCAGTGGCACGTAGAGGCCGGTCAGGTTCTCCAACAGGGTGGTCAGTGGCAGCAGAGTCAGGTGCTTTTCGACCCCGGCCGGGGCGACACGCTGCGCCAGCGATTCGCAGACCGCCATCATATGTGCAAGGGAGAGGCAGACCCCCTTGGGTTGCCCCGTGCTGCCGGAGGTGTAGGTGATCTTGGCCGTGCCAGCAGGTAGGGGAGTTATGTGGGGCGGCTCTTTGCGCCACAGTGGCAGCTCACCGATCGAGAGGTGCAGCGGTTCGCTTGCTTGCCAGCCCGGGTGATGGGGGCCGATCAGGGCGTCGGCCCCGCTGCTCTCCAGCAGCCACTCCTGTTGCTCCGGGCTGAAAAAGTGGGGGACCGGGATCACCACTATGCCAGCCTTGGCACAGGCCAAATCGATCAGTGCCCAGGGCAGGCCGTTGTCCAGTTGCAGCGCCAGCCGGGCAATACCAGCCTGTTGCAGGCGTTCGGCCAGGGCGGAAATCTGCAACCACAACTGTGCGTAGCTGATGCGATGCTCGCTGCCGCTCAGGGCCGGGCTGTGGGGCGCATGGCGGGCGAAGTGGGCTATCTGGTCAAACAGCATCATAAGGCGCTCCGGTGCGGGCAGTTGAACAGGAATGGCATGGGCGCCAG